>JABSPR010000254.1 GCA_013214975.1 Flavobacteriales bacterium | reverse complement strand
TGAATCAAACTTCTTTCCATCTACCAAATAACCTTCATAATGCACTTTAACCGTTTTACCCTTCGATGCCTGGACTCCTGTTCCTTTTTGAACAATTTGGTACATTAAGCCACTAGCAGTTGTATCTGTTATCTCTCCATACTTTTCTTTTATTACTGAAAGAAAAGCATCTTTCTCTTCTTTCTTCTTTGCGCTCTCTTTTAATTCAAGGTCTACTTTACCTTTATTAAACTGTGCCAAGCCATCGAATTTCTTAGCAACCTTACCTACCCTTAATATTTTAACATCAAGTATAGTATCTCCTTTTGCAATCAAATTAACGATATCCATCCCATCTAATACATGACCAAAAACACTATGTTTATTATCAAGCCAAGGGGTACTTTTATGTGTTATAAAGAATTGACTTCCGTTCGTAGCCGGACCAGAATTAGCCATAGACAAAATACCACCTCCTAAATGTTTTAAATCGTCATGAAATTCATCAGGAAATTTATAACCAGGACCACCACTTCCATTTCCAGCCGGATCACCCGTTTGAACCATAAAATCTTTTATAACTCGATGAAATAAGAGTCCATCATAAAACGGCTCTCCCTCTTTTTTCGAATCATTGGCCATAGCGCCTTCTGCTAATGCCACAAAGTTCCCTACTGTCATAGGTACTTTATCATAATCTAAAGCAATAATAATTGATCCTTTATTTGTATTTATTGCCGCAAATAAGCCCTCTCCATGCTTCTTCTTTAATACTTTTTCAATACTACCGCTTTGCCCTGTAGTAGAACATGCAGCTAGAACTATTGATAGCATAGTGAAGACGTAAAATATTTTTCTCATTATTCTCTCTGTTTGAATGAATTTAGGCCAAAAATAAAAAAAACTCCACATAAGGAGCTTAAATCTTAAAACAGAAATCGAAAGAATTGATATTAATGGTTCTTAAATAAAACTATGGAGTAAAAATCCAAGAACCATTAATATCTTTTCGTTGTGTATCCTATTAGACGCGTCATTTGCAAGAAGGTTGCTTTGAACTTCAATATTATTTCCTTTTTTATGAAAATCCCGAATTTGAATTCTATTATTTCTATAAATACTAAACAATTTCACCTTATAAAATAAATAACCCAAAAACACACGAAAAACTAAATCAAGAGAAAAGCCTTTTAGAGCATATCAACGCTATTCCTATGTATGATTTTCAAGGTTAACAGATAATTATTAGCGCAAAAAAAAGTGCTATCACCCTAAGATGATAGCACTATGCGCAAAGTTATAAGCCGGATTCTGTTCCTTATTTAACAAGTTAATTAAGGTTCTATCATTTATCTATTCCAGTCATCACTAACTGAATATATCAACCTACCCTCCGAGTTAAGCGAGCAACTTTAACAGCTTAATTAAAAACTGGCCTCGGTTTATTTGGTCTTTCAACCCATAAGGTTTTATAGCTATATGAGTCACCCCATACACTGGTAGGCTCTTACCCCACCTTTTCACCATCACTCTCTAAAGCAAGCTTCAGACAAACCCTTCTTCGCAAAAGCTTCGAAGGGTGAAAGCGGTTTATTTTCTGCATCACTATCTGTCTCCGTTAAACGGATCCTTCCCGTTAAGAAGTATGGCGCTCTACGTTGTCCGGACTTTCCTCCTTTCTGTTTTACCAGAACGGCGATAGAACAATTTGCACTTCAAAATTACTTATTTAACGGTAACAAAAGTCGCCCCGTCCCCATAATGAAGTGATGATGCTTTTTCGATAATATAATCGGAATTCAAGTCCAGTATTTTCTCTACTTCCATCCTAAGAATACCTGTACCAACACCATGAATCACAACAAATTCAGATAATGATCTACGATCTACTTCTCGTAATTTATCTTTAAAAAAACTAAGCTGAGAAATAATAATATCCTGCCCATTCATATTAATATGACTTTCCCTAATCTCTTCAATATGCAAATCTATCGTGTAGACATGATCCCAAATCGACTCTCCCTTCCTTAATACAATACCCATGCAATCAAACTGCATGAAACAATGAATAGCAGAATTCCTGGAGTGATAACATGCAATTCAAGACAATGGGCTCAATTAGAGCAAAATATGAGTAATTTCATTGAAAAATTGGC
>JABSPR010000253.1 GCA_013214975.1 Flavobacteriales bacterium | reverse complement strand
TGATTATTAACTACAAAATTACCAATCAATACAAATTGATAGTTTAGATCCTGAAAGACTTCTTAACAGTTAGGTATTGATATTGTTATTAAATAACAAATATGAGAATCTTAATCTTACATGAACAGAAACAAAAAAGTCCGAATCTCTAGATTCGGACTTTTTTGTTTAGTACCCAGGGCGGGACTTGAACCCGCACGACCGCAATGGTCATTGGATTTTAAGTCCAACGTGTCTACCAATTCCACCACCTGGGCATCGGTACTAATTTTAATCAACCTCAATTATAAAGAACTTTATTTCTAAGAGATCAATATTTGAGCGAAAGACGGGATTCGAACCCGCGACCCCGACCTTGGCAAGGTCGTGCTCTACCAGCTGAGCTACTTTCGCTTAATAACGGGTGCAAATATAATGATATTTAGATTTCATTAAAGAACTTGAAAACTTAATTTTTTTATTACTTGCCCATTAATTTTTTAATATCGTTCAATTTCATCAAAGCTTCAACGGGAGTAAGGTTATCTATCTCAATTTCATCAAGTTCTCTTTTTACTTCACTTAATACAGGATCATCTAATTGAAAGATACTTAATTGATAATCTTCATTAGATTCAATTGATTTCACCTCTACATTCGCCATTTTAGAATCGGAACTACTCCTTGAAGCCTCTAATTGTAACATTATCTCGTTTGCACGATCAACAACTTTTTTAGGCATGCCTGCTAATTTTGCAACATGAATACCGAAACTGTGTTCACTTCCACCAACCATTAACTTTCGAATAAAGAAAACTTTGCCATCAACTTCTTTTACGGCAACATTGTAATTTTTTACTCTTGGCAATGTATTCTCTAATTCATTCAACTCATGATAATGCGTTGCAAATAGAGTCTTTGCCCTTTTAGATTTCTGATTGTGCAAATATTCCGCAATTGCCCACGCAATCGAAATACCATCATAAGTACTTGTTCCTCTACCGATTTCATCTAGAAGAACCAAACTTCTGTCAGAAAGGTTATTTAAAATACTTGCGGCCTCATTCATCTCAATCATAAAGGTAGATTCACCAGATGCAATATTATCGGAAGCTCCTACCCTTGTGAATATTTTATCCACCAATCCAATATTAGCCTCATCTGCCGGAACGTAACAACCAATTTGGGCCATAATAATTATCAGTGCAGTTTGTCGAAGCAGTGCCGACTTACCTGACATATTTGGACCAGTAATAATTATAATCTGCTGTTTCTCATCATCCAAATAGACATTGTTTGAAACATACTTCTGTCCTAATGGAAGGTGTTTTTCAATAACAGGGTGTCTGCCTTCTAGAATATCTAATTTTTTTGAGTCATTAATCCTAGGTCTTACATACCTATTACGAACCGCTATATTACTAAAGGAAAGAAGACAGTCTAAATTCGCTACCAGGCTAGCATTCAATTGTACAGGAATAATATAATCCGCCATTGCGTACACCAGATCATTAAACAATCTAGTCTCAAGAGCTAATATTTTCTCCTCTGCGCCTAGTATTTTTTCCTCATAATTTTTTAATTCTTCTGTAATGTACCTCTCTGCATTAGTTAGGGTTTGCTTTCTAATCCATGTATCAGGAGCTTTATCTTTATGCGCATTTGTAACCTCCAAATAATACCCAAATACATTATTGTAACCAATTTTCAGACTAGTTATTCCTGTCGCTTCAACTTCCCTTTTCTGAATCTCAATTAAATAGTCTTTACCAGACCTGCTAATTTTCCTTAGATCATCTAACTCTCCATATACTCCATTCGTAATAACATTACCCTTATTCACTAAAGCAGGTGGCTCTTCATTAATCTCTTTCTCAACTCTTTCAACAAGAGAAATGCAAGGATTAAGTTGTTCTGCAAATCGTTTTAGAAATGGCTTTTTACTCTTCTTGCAAATCTCAATAATAGGCTCAATGGCTCTCAAAGATTTTGACAATTGAACTACTTCACGTGGCGAAATTCTTGTAGCGGCTACTTTAGATATTAACCTTTCCAAGTCACCTATCTGGACAATACTTTGCGTTAAATCATCCTTGAAATCTTGTTCATATGAGATATACTCTACAATATCCAAGCGTTCGTTTATTGGATTTATATCCTTTAATGGCATCACAATCCATCTCTTTAACAAACGAGACCCCATAGCCGTTATGGTATCGTCCAAGATATCCATCAACGTGGGGGCATTCTCATTGGTTGAAAAGACAAGTTCGAGGTTACGAATTGTAAATCGATCCATCCAAAGATGATGATCCTCTTCAATTCTAGAAATCTTTTTTATATGCTGAACCTTATTATGTTCTGTCTCAGACAAATAATGCATCGCAACACCAGCAGCAATTATTCCAAACGGCAATTTTTCAATACCAAAACCTTTTAAAGAGATTGTCCCAAAGTGCTTTAATAAAGTATCATTACAATAGTCAGATTGAAAAGCCCAATCATCTATTCCGAATGAATAATATTTATCTCTATACATCTCTACAAACTTCCCTTTCTTTGACTTCTGAAAGAGAATTTCACTAGGGTTCATACTCTGTACGAGCTTATCGACATACTCCATGCTCCCCTCAGCTACAAAAAATTCAGCAGTAGATATATCTAAAAAAGCAACACCTGCTTTTTTACCTTCCATGTATAAACTTGCCAAAAAGTTATTCAACTTCTGTTCAAGTACATTCTCATTGAATGTTACACCCGGAGTTACCAATTCAGTAACACCTCTCTTAACTATCGTCTTTGTTTTCTTTGGATCCTCCAACTGATCACATATAGCAACACGATGCCCTGCACGGATTAATTTAGGAAGATAGGTATCTATAGAATGATGTGGGAATCCGGCTAATTCAATAAATGCACCTGGACCATTTGCTCTTTTTGTGAGTGTTATCCCAAGAACTCCTGCAGCCCTAATGGCGTCCGAACCAAAAGTCTCATAAAAATCCCCAACACGAAATAACAATATAGCATCTGGGTGTTTCCTTTTGATCCCATTATATTGTTTCATCAATGGAGTTTCAACAATTTCCTTCTTCTTTTTATTCTCCGCTGCTTTCAATCTAAATAAAGTGTTTAATATTGTATTCTAAGAATTATAGGCACTATGCGAAAGTTAAAGAATGATGAGCTAAATCGAAAGACTATTCGAGAATATAAAGAGGCTAAAAAACACCCTATTGTTGTTGTTCTTAACAACATCCGTAGTTTAAGTAATGTTGGGTCTATCTTTAGAACATCCGACTGCTTTATTGTAGAGAGTCTATATCTATGTGGAATTACACCAACACCACCAAATAGAGAAATACAAAAAACTGCTTTGGGAGCAACGGAATCAGTAAATTGGGTTTATGAGAAAGAGTGTGCTATTGCAATTACTCGACTCAAAGAAGATGGGTATCAAATTATATCTATTGAGCAGACTGATATTAGCGTCTCTTTAGAAAATTTCGAATTAGATCCAAATTCTAAATATGCGATTGTTATGGGAAACGAAGTTGACGGAGTTGATTCAGATATTATTGAACTTTCTGATACCGTTATTGAACTACCGCTATTTGGGACTAAGCACTCTTTTAATGTATCTATTTGCACAGGTATGGTGCTATGGGAACTAGTAAGGCAGTTTAGATACCACCTGTCCTCGTGAGCTCAAAACTAATAGATTTCCCTAGTTGATTATATGTAATCTTTAGCTTTTCATTTTTCAATGATTCAATCGAATATATTCCTTTAACGAGAAAGCCGTTTAGATCACCTGATGTAATATTAATAGTTGATCCTATAGTTGTTATCTCCCAATCAAACAATATCGTAGAGTTGTCTTCATTTAGTAAAACACCTGTACAATATGGCTGAACACAATCGTAAAAAGAAAATACCCCTGCGTTTGTAATAACTGAATCCGTTTCATTATAAGTCTTAGTGTCTATGTTCCAGACACCATCAACATTTTTCTTAATCTCTTTATTCTTATCGCACCCCATAAGAAGAGCTGACATGATTAGAATAGCCAATATATATTTCATTATGATCTTTAATGCTTGGTTAATGAATTAACCGGTTTGGTTTATGTAATCGTACTAAATAAAAAAAGGCCTTTCGATATCGAAAGGCCTTTAGTATTATAATTCGCTTTGCTTATTCAACAATCGCTTTAAATTCTGCACTTCCACTTACTCCGTGAAACGCTGCATCCTTAGCTGCTTTCGCTTTTAAAGCTGGGTCTTGAGCAATTGCGCTATTCAAGTTTTCTATTACTGCAGAAGCATCGTTCATCTTTGCACCAATTACAGCTTTCAAATAAAACCCTATAGCTGATTCTTTATCTTCAGAACAATCTAACGTAGACATTGCACCTTCTGCATCGTCATTAAGAACTTTAGCAAGTGCTGCGTTAAAAGTACATGCACTTCCGTAGCTGCTTACTGCATCTGCGTAATCTCCGGATTTAATTTGAAGGAAACCCATATTTTGTTGAGTCTCGCTTTGTCCACCAGGAGCAGCTGCCCTGTAGTAATCTAAAGCTTTCGCATTATTTCCAGATAATCTTGATACAACACCTAAATTATTATTTACTACTGCATTCTTTGGAGAAAGCTTATCTGCTTTTTCGAATTCTGCAGTTGCTTCACTCAATTTATTTTGCATTAAGTAAATGTAACCAGTGTTGTTAGCAGCTCTCCAATCAGCAGGATATAATTTAGTAGCTGTTTTGTAGATTTCCAATTTCTTGTTGTCATCTTCTTCTATACCTGAAGCATAAATCAACTCATCTGCAGATAATTGATCTGGAGTAGTTGCAAGTAATGTTTTAATTTCTTCAGGAGTTCTTCCTTTGATTTCAGCATTAATTGTGAATTGTGCTCTTCTTAGTTTAGGTAAGATTACATCAGCAAGCTCTACATATGTCTTAGCCATATTTTTAATCTCTTCTTCTCTTTTATCCAAATCTGGATACATTGTAAGAACTCTTAAGATTAATGCTTTGTCTTCGATTGTAGATTTCTCCATTTCTGTTTTGAATCCTTCCCAATCCTCACCTATTACATCATTTTTAAAGAAATCACTTCCTTTTGCATCTGCAACATTTGCGCTCTTAAACTCTTTAGCCATAAAGCTCTGAGCTCCTTTACCTCTATTCTCAGCTAATTTGCTATTCATGTTTTGCTCACCATCTGGAGAAGCATAAGATGAAATAGACACGCCTTTGAATGTAACACTACCATCAGCACCAGAAACAATTAATTCTTTTACTGCTTTGATGTCAGCTTCAGATAACTCAGAAGCTCTCACATTAGACTTACTAATAGTATAATGAATATCTGCAGTAAGAGAAGCTGGTTTGTTTTGTTGGTAAGAACCTTCAGCCATAATAGCTTTTTCTTCATCCTTAGCTAACAATGGAGTTACAACAACACCTTTTGCAATTTCCATTGCATCAAATTCTTTGTCGGCACCCTTAGCGGTAACAGTTGCTTTAACCATTAGCTTAGAATCTTCCATTCCGTCTTGATACTTGATCTTTCCTGTATAAGAATACGAACCTCCTGCATAAGCAATTACTTTACCGTCACCGTCTGCAGACTCACCCTTAAACCCAACTGGCTTAAATTCAACTTCTTTTCCAGCAAACGCCAAGTAAGGAGTTACTTTTAACGTAGCACCTTTAACAAAGTACTTATCTGGGTATTTACCGTTGATAGTTACCTCAACACTATCAGCGTGCATTTCTAATGGAGATGGTGTAACACTATAGTTTATAGATGTAGAATTTTTAACCATATTGGCAATTCCATTACATCCCGACACAACAACTGCTAGTGCCAATAATGCTCCTAATGTTCTCAAACCGTAATTTTTCATTTTCTTTTTGAAGTTTGTTTCTTATTTGTATTCTATGCTTTCCTATTAAAAGATCCATAGATGTGTGCAATATTAGCTAATGTTTTCTAATAAAAAAAGAAAACATTCTTATAAGGCAAAAGATATACACACCAGAAATTCCCGAAATTGTTAATAAACCGCCCATACAGCACTCATAACACACCTCTTCTTTACGGAACGTTCTTAACCATCGAATTATCAAGACATTCCACACGTATTTCTCTAATAGTTTTTCCGAGTTTAGGATGATGATATTCTGGAACTATTTCAAACAATGGATCCAAGACAAATCGCCGATTAGCTAACTCCTTATGCGGTATAATTAGATTATTAGTTTCTACTATATCCTTGTTATAAAACAAGATATCTATATCCATAGTCCGATCTATAAATTGGTCCGCTCCTCTTTCTCGACCCAATTCATTTTCAATCTGATTAATTTTTTCTAACACTTGATTTGGATCTAATGCCGTTTCCAGAATTAATACTTGATTCAAAAATGGATTGACACTTTCAAATCCCCAAGGTTCACTCTCGTAAATTCCTGATTTTTCCAAAACTAAACCCACCGCAAGTTCCAATTTTTCAATTGCCGCTTGCATAATATAAACCCGATCGCCAGTATTACCTCCGATAATCACAACTAATTCATTCATCAAAATAAAGCGTCATTAATAGTAAGGAGCAATATTATAAAATATCTTTACTACACATTATATATTAATATGCTTAAGTTTTTAAAATATGTTTTGGCCACTATGGTCGCTCTGTTTTTATCTGTACTGGTTTTATGCGGAATAATTCTTGCTCTTGCATCATCTGGAGAAACAGAAATTACAGTCAAACCTCAATCTATTCTTACAATTAATTTAGGGAAAGACATCTCAGACAGAAGCGGCCCTGCAGCATTTGACCCGTTAGGTTCTCCAAGCTCTTTCTTCGAAACTAAAATTGGATTAAACGACATATTAAAAAGCATTCAATATGCAAAATCGGACGATAATATCGCTGGGGTTTACCTCAAGGTTGGAAACGGCTCAACTAGCTTAGCAATTCTTGATGAAATCCGAAATCAATTGCTCGACTTTAAAACGAGCGAAAAATTCATCGTTAGTTATGGAGAAAACTACTCACAAAAATCCTACTACATAGCTTCCGTTTGTGATACTATATATATTAATCCCCAAGGCCTTCTAGAGTTTAAAGGATTGGGTACCATAGTAAGATTCTACAAAAAAACACTCGAAAAATTAAATTTAAAACCGCGCGTTTTCCGTCATGGCAAATTCAAAAGCTTCGTAGAACCATTTACTAGAGAGGACATGAGCAAGGAAAACAAAGAGCAAAAACAAAAACTATTGAGTTCAATATGGGGGAACATGCTCAATCGAATATCAACAGAAAGAAACATTGATCCCACATCTTTAAACAACATAGCCGATAGTATCTTAATCCGAAATTCCGAAGGTGCAGTTGATTACATGCTTGCAGATGGAATTGCATTTGAAGATGAATTTAAATCATTATTAAAAAGCCATCTAGGTAAAGGCGAAAAGGATAAATTAAATTTCATTTCGATTAGTCAATATTCAAAAACAATTGCTGAGCCAAAAAGTTTATCCTCTGATCAAATTGCGATAATCTACGCTACAGGAGAAATAGTTAGTCATGGCAATGAATACAATGAAGAAAACATGGTTGCAAGCAAAATATGCAAAGCAATTAAGAAGGCTCGAGAAGACAACAACATTAAGGCAATCGTACTTCGAATTAATTCACCAGGCGGGAGTGCCTTAGCATCTGACGTGATTTGGAGAGAAGCTGTTCTTGCTTCAAACAAAAAGCCATTTGTGGCTTCTTTAAGTAGTGTTGCTGCTTCAGGTGGATATTACATTGCGAGCGCAGCGGATACAATTATATCCGGAGAAAATACAATTACAGGATCTATTGGTGTTTTTGGTCTCCTTCTCAATATGGAAGGTTTTTACAATATGCTTGGGGTATCTCACGATCGTGTAAATACAAACTCTCTATCTGATTTTGCTAGTTCAACAAGAGAAATGACAGATCTTGAACAAGAAATAATACAAGGCAGAATTGAAGAAATATATGACGACTTTTTACTGAAAGTTAGCCAAGGAAGAGGTATTTCTACAGCGGAAGTAGATAGTATTGGACAAGGTAGAGTATGGAGCGGTTCGGATGCTATAAATATTGGACTTGTTGATATTAACGGTGGACTATTAAAAGCAATCGAAGTAGCCGCAAAAATGGCCAATATTGAAAACTTTGAAATCACAGAATTGCCAAAACAACTAGATCCTCTCGATCAGTTCATTTCCGAATTGACAGGCGAATATGAAACAAGAATTATGAAACAGCAATTAGGAATTCATTATGATACTTGGAAAAACTTTCAATCGCTTACCAAGCAAACAGGAATTCTTGCAAAGATGCCCCATACGTTTGAGGTTGAATAACTAAAACAAAACGAGTTTTTTAGTTTCAGAATGAAGTTTACAGAAATCATTTTCACATGGGCTATTAAACGACGTATTAAGGCTATTAATGCTTTCAAAAAGCACCCGCATGAAAGTCAACTCAAATGGCTAAAACAGCTTTTATCCACAGCTTCGAGTACCGAATGGGGAGAAAGGTTCGATTTCAAATCGATCAAAACTGTTGAAGAATATAAGGCTCGAGTTCCTCTTCAGAACTACGAAACAATAAGAGACGATATATTCCGAACAAAAAAGGGTGAACAAAACATTTTATGGCCCCAAGATATTAAGTGGTTTGCTAAGTCTTCTGGAACAACCTCAGATAAAAGTAAATTTCTACCTGTGAGTAAAGAATCTATTAAAAACATTCACAAGGGAGGCAGCGACATTCTTACCATGTATTATCACAACAGCCCTGAAAACAAACTTTATCTAGGTAAAACCTTAGTGATTGGAGGTAATACACAACTTAACAAGCTTAGTAAAGATTCCTACTACGGCGATTTATCCGCTATAATAGTCAAGAGTCTCCCTATATGGGTTCAATACAGAAGAACACCAAAGATGTCAATCGCTTTAATGGAAGAATGGGAAGAAAAGATTGAAAAGATGGCATTAGAGTGCATGAAGGAAGACGTGTCTGTTTTATCTGGAGTCCCTTCTTGGACGCTTGTTCTATTCAAAAGAATACTCGAATTATCAGGCAAAAAAACCATCAACGAAGTTTGGCCAAATCTAAGTTTATATATGCATGGCGGCATGGATTTCAGTCCGTACGAAGAACATTTTAAATCTATTGTTGATTCGGATAAACTAGTGTATGCTGAAACCTACAATGCAACTGAAGGTAATTTCGCTTTTCAAGATACGCTTGACGCCAGTAATGGCATGTTACTTCTATTAGATCATGGTATTTTCTACGAATTCTTGCCATTAGAAAACTACCACGACAAAAGCCCTAACACATTATCGTTAAAAGAAGTTGAAATAGGAATACACTATGTACCCGTAATTTCTACTAATTCCGGATTATGGCGATACACCTTAGACGATACCATTAAATTTATTAGCACAAAACCTTATCGCATTAAAGTAACAGGTCGTACTAGACATTTTATAAATGCATTTGGCGAAGAATTAATTATTGAAAATGCAGAGAATAGCATCAAAGTAGCCTGTTCTGAGACAGGAGCTATAATTAAAGATTACACGGTGGCTCCGATTTATTTTGATAAAAAGAGGAGCGGAAGTCATGAATGGCTTATTGAATTCAACAAAGCTCCTTCCAATATTAATGAGTTTGGATTAAAACTTGATTCATCGTTAAAAAATTTAAATTCCGACTACGAAGCCAAACGATATGGTGACATGATTATAAAAAAACCGCTTATTAGATCCGTTCCAAAGAACACATTTGACCGTTGGTTAAAAGGGAAAAACAAATTAGGTGGGCAAAGTAAAATTCCTCGACTATATAATGACAGGAGATATGTAGAAGAAATATTAGATTTAGCATATGAAAATAACTAGCTGCATTTTTCTTCTACTTCTCAGTTATCAATTAATTGCTCAAGAAAAGGCAAACTACACCTTGCTTAACGAAATTAATACTACTGGAAACTACATAAGTACAGACAATCTAGGTTCTTACTTTCTAATAAAAGAAAACGAAATGATCCGTTTTCAACTTAGTCCAAAATTAACTTTCAAATACAGCGACGTCGATTTAAGTTCTATTAGTTCTGTAGATGTCACTGATCCTCTTAAGATATTGGTATTTCATAAAGACCTCTCTAAAATAATAAGACTTGATAATACATTAAGTGTTACAGGAAATCCTATCCTGCTTGACGATCTTGACTTGGGCCAATGCATACTAGCTTGTACTTCTTTTAATAATGCGATATGGTTATACGATCAACTAAGTTTTCAATTAATAAGACTGGATAGAAGCCTAAATAAAATTAACGAAAGCAATAACATATCTATGATATTAGGTTATGACATAACACCAAATTTCATGATAGAAAACAATAACTGGTTATATATTAATGATCCTAAACATGGCATCTTAGTTTTCGATATTTACGGTGCTTACTTTAAAACAATACCAATTCTTGACTTAGTACGATTTCAAATAATAAACGGAAACATCTACTTCTATAAAGATGGAAGCTTTTCTATGTACAATCCAAAAACACTGAACATAGAGAATATCGTTCTTCCTGAATCCGAATTTCATTCAGTTCAGATACGACAAAATAGGTTGTATGTACTCAAGGATAAATCTTTACGCATTTATTCTTTCGAATGATCTTGTTCACGAGTAGAGAATTCGTATTTTTAAAACTTATCTAATAATTAAGGCATTATGCACCATATAGCAGTCGCAGGGAACATTGGCTCAGGAAAAACTACACTTACAAGGTTATTGGCTAAACACTATAACTGGGAAGCTCATTACGAGGATGTAGAAGAAAATCCATACATCAATGAGTTCTATGACGACATGCAAAGATGGTCGTTTAACCTTCAGATTTATTTTCTTACAACACGATTTAACAAAATCTTGGAAATTAGAAAAAACGAAGGAAAAGGTTTAATTCAGGACAGAACAATGTATGAAGACGGTTACATTTTTGGACCAAATCTTCATTCTATGGGTTTAATGACAACTAGAGATTTCGAGAATTTCTTTTCTCTTTTCCAACTTGTGGATTCATTGGTTCAGGCACCAGATTTGGTAATATACCTTAGAGCATCTGTACCTACACTTGTTAAGCAAATTGACAATAGAGGACGAGATTACGAGAAAGCTATCCGTATAGACTACTTGAAAAGCCTAAACGAACGTTACGAAGCTTGGATTTCCACATATAATAAAGGCAAATTACTTATTATAGATGTTGATGAGAATAACTTCTCTGAAAGCAAAGAAGATCTCGGTAAGGTAATTCACAAAATCGATACAGAGCTTAATAGCCTTTTCGGTTAATCCACATAATTTCATTTCTAGCCTAGGACAATTACACTTTATTTAACAGTGGTAATGCCGTCTATTTAAAACTTGAGTAACAAAAAAGGCTTGAGGTTTTAAACCTCAAGCCTTCCAAGCTCAACTAGGAGAGTAAATACGTTTACTCAACCTCTAACACAGGAAGCTTTTCATTTGGCTCAACCTTAGCATCAGCCTCCACTTCAATAGTATTTGAGCTATGATCATGTCCTTCATGTGCATCAACATCTTTAGACTCATGATCTGCCAACATTGGAGCAATCACTAAACCGATTAGACATGTAAGTTTTATTAGAATATTCATTGAAGGACCAGAAGTATCTTTAAATGGATCTCCAACCGTATCTCCAGTAACTGCCGCTTTATGCGCGTCAGAGCCCTTGTAAGTCATTTCTCCATTAATCTCTACACCTGCTTCAAAAGACTTCTTAGCGTTATCCCAAGCACCTCCAGCATTATTCTGGAAGATCGCCCAAAGAACCCCACTCACAGTAACACCTGCCATGTAACCACCAAGCATTTCAGCTACTAGTGCATTATTGTCCATGTAAACAAGTTTACCTATCAATATAACAGCAATTGGGAATCCGATTGTAAGTATCCCTGGAAGTAACATTTCTTTTAAAGAAGCCTTTGTAGAAATATCCACACATTTATCATACTCAGGTTTTCCGGTTCCTTCCATAATCCCAGGAATATCTCTAAACTGACGTCTCACTTCTTCTACCATTTCCATGGCTGCC
>JABSPR010000252.1 GCA_013214975.1 Flavobacteriales bacterium | reverse complement strand
CATCTCGAATATGCATCCGATGCCAATTCTATACTTACTGTTGTAGATGCTTTGGGAAGAGTTGTAACACGTAAGGAATTACCAAATAATTCAGAACTCACTACTATCGACTTATCTAATTTTGAAAATGGGATTTATTCCATCTTCATCCGTTCTAACGAGGAAGTGTACACGACAAGAGTTTGTTTATCCCATTAAAACTTCAATCATGAAAGTTCTAACACTATTAATTATTCTGGTATTTCCGATTATCTCTTCTGCACAACTCTTTCAGCTAGACTTTGAAGACACTACTGTTAACATCGTTAGCCCTGTTACAACTGATTTTACAGGAATATTTACAAGCTCTTCAACAATCAACGAGGAGTTCTCCATGAAAATATATGATGTGATCTTCCCATCTGGATGGACTTTCCAAATGTGCGATCCTCAGATTTGCCATCCTATAGGAACTGGATTTTCAAATTTTCTAATGCTTCCTAATTCAGCAGCCATACTTTACGTGAAAATAATTCCTGGTTCTGTCTACGGCACTGGAACTTTAAAAGTGGAAATAAGCGATGACAATAGTAGTTATGAGGAAATTAGAACACTACAGCTTTCAATAGGAGCTACTGCAATAGAAGCTAACGTACTATCTAATTCAACAATAGTATCAGAATCATGGTCTGATTTGGCTGGTAAAAAGTATGATAAACTACCAACGTTAAGTGGTCTTTATATACACATAAAACGCTTTTCAGATTGCTCGGTTCAGGTTAATAAAATAGTTATATCTAACTATTAAGATATAGAATCATCGGTTGAAGTTCCAATATAGTCTTCCCGAAAAATGTAGCCTCCTCTGTACGTCTCCAAACAAACCTGGACTTTTCGGATAGAAAAATAAGATAACGGTTTGAATAACTCTAGTCACCTACTGTACTTTTCATGCTTGCCGACCACCACCGTGTTATCTGTATTTCTGGAATAGCTCAGAGGTACAAATCTACCCTTGCTATTAATAGGACGAAGAATCTCAGCCTGTGGAAAACAGCAACCTTTGCAGATAGCTTCCTTTACTAGGAGTCATATGCAAAATAATCTGTTTTTGTTATTTGTTTCGTTTCGTAACGATTATTGTTTCACAATCTTCTTATTGAGTATTTGATCGCCCATTTGTACGCTAACAATGTAAATACCCCTATCGCTAATGTCGATGCTGAACTGGTTGCCCGTAATGGTACTAACAAATACTTGCTTGCCCATTACATTGAAGACGGTAACATGTGCCAACTCTTCATTGTTATCCAATTCCAATTGAAACTTCCCATTGTTAGGGTTGGGGAGGACTTTTAGTTGAGAATTAGCATCTTCATCAATAAAGTTTCCTGACTTTTTTTCTTGTGATGATTCATATTGAGAAATAATAAAAGCATAATCGTGTGAGGTTGCATCAGTCATATAAGGTGCTGTTATTGTTAATTCTCCCGTTGCATTCGCATTCAATTGAGTTTCGTTATTGGTAATTCCTAAACTGATTAAATTTGAGTTAGAAATACCGGAAGGATTATTTGTTCTATCAGTGTAGAACCATTGAACTTGATAAGTTGCAAGGGCTGCCAAACTTAATACTTCAAAAGTTGGTCTACTAACTGAGGAACCATACTGTTCTACATAGTTGATAGTATCATCCTGTAAGTCTGAATTGCCATTGCCGTCATACAAATATTTACCACGAGATCTGCTTTAGCCAGTACTTTACCTTCTAACTCCTGTTTTTCTGAAGTATCAGACCCCATAGCTGTAATGTGTGTGTGTGTGTGTGTGTGTACCCCGCAGTAATTGTTCCTCTTTCTTTTTCTTCGTCAGTCAATGAAAGAAGTTTATTCATACTTCCCCGGGCTTTAAATGAGCCAGTATATTGCTCACTTTCCAGTTTTAAGTAGACCTTCCCCTCGATCAACTTGCTCAACTCTTTCGACTCAATTAATGGCGTTCTTAAAATGAATAGCCTGATTCTTTCTTCAGCTAATTCTATTTCTCTGATTATATCCATTTTATTTCGTGTTTGAATTTTATTTTTTCTGCTTGTACTTTTGCACACTATTTTTGGAGTAATCATCTAAGTGATATCTTAATGAAGCTCCCCGAGGCAGAGCCATCGAGGTATCTCAGAACAAATTAAGTTGTTCTTTATGTAAATTATGATATTCTTTTTCCATTCCTTGGTTTTTCACATAAGCTCGTATCACTTCTTCATTTGAAGATTGACCAACCGTATTAGCGTAAAAACCACCTGTCCAAAAAAATCCACCCAAAAGCTTTACTTTAAGATCAGGATGACGTAAAAACAATTGTTTTGCCGTAATACTTTTCAATAATGTTACAATTTTTGAAACTGAATATGATGGAATACTCTGAATCAAGAAATGAACATGGTCACTTTCATATCCAATTTCAATGAATTGTAATTCATAACGATAGCTGATTTCTATACAAATCTCTTTCAAACTTTCTCCCACAGGCTTACTTATTGCTTTTCGCCTATATTTCAACGGGAAAACAAAATGATAAAGCAGAAGCGTTTTATTATGACTTTTAATATATGTTCACTCACATATCAAAACTTAAATTCCAACTTGAAAACCTGCCGTTTTTCAAACTTTTCCGCTAGACCCCGAGGCAGAGCCTCGGAGAATTCTTTCTGATTAAAAAGTAGCGATAGCATTGTAATCATAAGTCATCAAACGCTTAAAAAATATAGATTTAATGTGTGCGATAGCCTTGGTCAAGTCATCAAAAGACCCTCTTTGCTTTCTACTGGCACTATTAATCCAGACATTATTGTTAAGAGAGTATTATTGACTGGCTGAAGAACAGACGAATGTTTTAATTTTCGGTTTATCTTCAGAAGTTAAAGTATCAGGAGGTTCTGCGTGCTTTAATCCATAGCATATTAATGTATAACGGTGGGAAACTAGATTATTTGGACATTTGCTTTGAATGCAACAATTTTACATACTCAATAGAACCGAACACCTTAAGACTATCGCAGGAACACTGGATGAATTTAATTTCATCCATGAACTTATTAGGTCTTATTAAAGAATATTTTAATTACGACGGACAAGAAGAAGTGTGTGTGATTGCATTCAATTAAGATAATCCTACAAAAAAAAGGGCTGCTCTTTCGAACAACCCTCTATCTAATATATAAGTCTTAATTTCT
>JABSPR010000251.1 GCA_013214975.1 Flavobacteriales bacterium | reverse complement strand
TATTGGAGGGGTTAAATTCAAAAATACAGCTCGCTAAAAAGAGGGCGAGAGGGTATCAAAATATCTCCAACTTTATAAACATGATTTACTTTACTTGTGGAAAACTCAAATTTGACTACCCACTATATTTGACATAGAGCCATTTTATTTAAGTTCTGCTCCAGTGATTCAACAATTTCTTTTTGATTATCACTACTTGGGTAGCAAATTGGCAAATTCAAAAACATTGGCAATCGTAATGAGTCCACAGTTGTTTTTACCGAAATTCTCATTACTTCTTTCGAGAGGTTGACCTTTAAGTAATAATAAAAGAACTTCCCCAATATTGTCCTAAAGTTGCTAATCTTATATACTCTTTGGTGATAATCAAACTTACCATCGATGTAGTGAAAAACTTTAGCCACCCCTGCACCATCTCCTGCTGTCAATACAGCCTCCCCATCAAATGAGAAAGTAGAAATATTTTCAATTGTGTCTGAACGTACAAAGAAAGGAAACGCCCCGTCTGGCTCCTTGTCTATTGAATCTTTTTCTCCTGTTTTTATCTTGCTCAAGTACTTCAGTTTCTTTACCTCCCAATGTTTCGGAATCTCACTCAACCACTCGATGCCAGAATCTTTCATTTCCACATTTGGGTCTAAGCCTTTGGTTACAGCTTCGTTGATAATTGCCGTTTTTCGCTCTTTGAGTAGCTTAATTGCCTTTTCTTTCAACTCAATAAAACTTTTTATTCCAGCCGTTTTCTTGTCTAAGAAATTAGCGATGACCGCTTGTTCTGCTGGCATCGGAACCGGCAACTGAAACAAATTAAATTCGTCAGCAGGCAATCTCCATCGCCCTAACTCCGAACTTCCTTGACCAAGATGGAAAAACAATTTATCCCAATATCCTTTTTGGAATAAGTAAAGCATATACCGTGCATCACATTCTTTGTCCTTCAATTTGAAGACGCGATAATCAGGACTCATCACACCATCATACTTTGAGATATCCACAAACCCTGTCAATAAATCCATATGATTCATTCCGAAATCTCCCTTGTCAACCAACTGGTATTTTGAATAATCCATAGAAAGTTGGCCACCACCACTCTCAATATCTTTTATCTTAATTCCTCTTTGAGTTATTGACAAAACATTATGGCCTAACTCACCTGAAATCCTTTTGGTAATATCAAAAAGGTATTTCACTTTTTTCACTTCCCAATCACTTGGTAATTCTCCAATCCAGCCAATGCCAGAATTCTTATATGAAGGATATGTTTTAAAATTGTTCATTAACTTAATATTTGTTTCAACAATCCTTCACTTGCTTTCTCGACTTCCAATAAGTCAGCGGTAATATCTTCTAAACTTCTTAGAGGTTTGTATTTGTAGAAATACTTGGTAAAAGAAATTTCGTAACCAGTGGTAGTTTTAGAATAATCTATCCAGGCATCTGGTACATGAGGGATTACTTCCCTTTTAAAATACTCGTCGATGTCCTCAAGCAACGGAACGTTCTCATTGTCTCTTAAATTGGCATCTGGCTCATAAACAATGGTGCCATCCTTTTCCTTCTTTTTAATAACCCGTTCTGCTTCCTCGTTTTCCCATTTAATGGCATTGATGATTTGTTTCTTCTGCGCATTGTCCAACTTCAGTTTTAACTTCTTAATAGCATCATTAAAAATGATTTGGTAATCGTTAAAGTCGTTGCTGATGTCCTCACTAAAATGTTCGAACAATTGTTGAGCTGCCTCCATCACTTTCTTTTGATCCTTCCAATAATTTACATCGAACAATTTATTTTTATTGGGTGGCGTTACTTTAATCTCGTTGGTTTCCCAGTACATTAAAAGCGCCTCTTTATGTTGTTTAACATCTGTGTACACATCTTCGCCATATCGTTCGTAGATGTATTCCATTTCGTCTTGTAAAGCGGTATTAAACCTTAAAGAGGCTACTTTCTCTTGGGTAAACTGACACGACAACCTCAAAGGACGATCTATCGTGATTTTATTATAGCCGAAGTCTGAGTTCTTAAACTTTTTAGAAACTTCAGTTTCTTCAAAAGACAAATAGATATCTGTGATCTCTCTAATCTGCTCTTTAGTTAGTTCGTAAGACTTTGCTCCCAGACTCTTTCTCATTTTCTTGTAGATTCCAGAAGCATCTATTAACTGAACCTTACCTTTTCGCTCCTTCGGCTTTCTGTTAGACAGAATGAAAATGTAGGTTGAGATTCCTGTATTGTAAAACATATTTTTTGGCAAACCGATAATACAATCCAGCCAATCCTCTTCAATAATCCATTTCCTTATATTGCTCTCACCACTTCCAGCATCGCCAGTAAACAAAGCAGAACCATTGTGCACAGAAGCAATACGAGAACCAAGATCTGAACTGTGTTTCATTTTCGATACCATGTTGGCCAAAAATAAAAGTTGTCCATCACTGCTTCGTGGCGTTCCCTTTTTAAATCGAGGATCGATAATTTCTCTTCCGTCTAGAATGGCATCCATGTCAATTTTCCAACTTTTCCCATAAGGAGGATTAGAGAGCATAAAATCAAACCGCTCTCCGATAAACCCATCATTACCAAGCGTAGAACCGTATGCTATGTTCTTGGGATCCTCATTTTTAATAAGCATATCGGAAGTACAGATGGCGTAGGTTTCAGGATTTACCTCTTGTCCATGTAAAATAAATTTTGCCTGATTATCCGTTATTTCCTTAGCGAATTTTTCAGATTCCGTTAGCATTCCCCCTGAACCGCAAGCTGGATCATAAATGGTATGACGAGCACGGTCTTTGAATTTCCCTTTTAATGGTTCGAAAACGATATGAGTCATCAAGCGAATAATCTCTCGTGGGGTAAAATGTTCTCCGGCTTCTTCGTTGTTCTCCTCATTAAACTTTCTAATCAATTCTTCAAAAACATAGCCCATTCCTAGATTGGTTAATCCAGGTAGTTTTTCGCCTTTAGAATTGGTTACATCATCAGGGCCAAGGTTTATTTCGTTCGACACCAGTTTTTCAATGAGTCCATAAGTAATCCCAGCTTCTTGCATGGTCTCCAACTGATTTCGGATCTTAAACTTAGAGATGATCTCTTGAACATTTGGCCCAAACCCATCTAAGTATTCTAATAAATTAGAATCAATTCTATCTGGGTCGGACATAACTGAAACGTATTTGAATTTTGCATCTTCCTCACTGTTTTTTCCCAATGTAAATCCAGACGTATTGTAAAATGGGTATTTAGAGACCTTGGTAAGAGAAGACTTCTCGTCAATTTTATTATCAATTAGAAACTGATTGGTTTCTAAAACCTTTTCTTTTGTTGTTTCAAGAAGAACATCTAATCTTCTAATAACGGTAAACGGCAGGATGATGTCTCTGTACTTTCCTCGTACAAAAACGTCTCTCAATACATCATCTGCAATACCCCATATAAAACTTACTACTTTGTTGTGCGCCTTATTATCCATTCTGCTCTTTGCTTTTCTATTGTTTGCTAATTAACTCCTTTTTTGAAGGATTGTGAAGGTAGGTAATTGGTGGATAGTTATTGAGATAACTAAATGATCATTCCCGCCCCTGCCTCTTTGGTGGTTTTAATCATGCCATATAGTTTCTTTTGAAATACATTTCCTGCCAACTTAAATTTTATTAAATCTGGCGATTGACTTGTTATGGCAAACTTGTTATTTAATACTGTCCAAGCTGATGTGGAAAGTACTTTCCATTCTTTACTCAACTCCTCACCATATATCATTTCAAAGTCAGGTGTCACAGCATCCTCTATTACCTTCCAATTTTCTTGAAGAAGAATACCTTTTTTAAGTTGCCAAACACCAATATCTTCATTGAGTAATAAATCACTAAAAGAGTCTAATGACTCTTCAAGGTGTACGATTCGCTTATGTCCAATTTCTGAACTCCTCAATTGATCACTAACGGCATCCAATTCTAAACCTAATGTGAGTTTGTCTACATCAACTTCTGTAAACACTCTAAGCGTTGACAAATAAATCCGATCAAATTCAGAAGCAATTTCCGTCATCCGCTTTATTTTGTCGTTATGTAACGTTGTAGCAAATTCCCTTTTTAACTGTATTCGATTTTCGTATGACTCATTAAAAAAGCCCCATAATGAACCGAATAGTGTAAGCAATCCAACAATTACACTCCATCGGCTAATAAAGATTTTATTCTTAATCTCCTTTATTCTCCATTCTTCTTCGGTCAATTCTGCCATAATAACTTTACTTAGTCTAGGATCTAAACAGGCTTATGCTTTTCAACTTCTTTTTCCAACTCATCGAATTCCATAACTTCTAATGAATCGGATAGTTTGGAAACCAAATTGTCATACTCTTCAAGCAGCTTTTTTTCCAATTTTCTTCCTTTAAAGTTTTTAAACTTATTCTTAAGCGACGCTCCCCATGTACCAAAGCGAACTCCTATGTACAACATCCCTGCAAAAGCCCTTGAGCATCCATCATGTAAACAACCTTCATGAAATATCTTATCTGCTTTTATCCTGTCGGCCTTAGAAACATCAGGATTTCGGCCCTCTCCTACATAATAATCATGTATAACCGAAGCTCTTCTGTATTCCCCTGTAAACGGGGAGCCCACTCTACTCCATAAAAATTCAGGAATTGTTGCTCCATTTACATAACAACCTTCGGGTGATGTCCATTTTTTTCCTCGCTTGTCCGTATAGCTGAATGCTTCGAGTAAAGTCATTCCGCGGTATACATCTTTATTTCCTGGTCCTTTTGGGTTACCAATCCATACTGTTTTGGGGTAACCACTAAATCTTTGCGCCATAATTATATTTTAAAGATCAATAACAAACGAAGCATAATTCGGCTTCATAAAATGATACCTCATCTTACCTCCTGAGTTAGATGCATGGTGGGCTACCCTGTCCGTTAGTTTTTTCATATGCTTCTTATTATCTGAAATATGGTTATTAGCCTCACTACTACTAAACCACAGTTTAAACCTATTCCCAACCTCTGCATTCCCACTTCTCTCATCTGTATTTCCTAAACGAGAATTTACTACAAGATCTACCACAGGTATTTCCGGGTTTTCGTGCCCGCCATTGCCACAAAATATATAATGATCTGCGGTAACATCTTTGCAAAATTCCAGATCTATATTTGCTTCTGCCCCATGGTGTTGTATTTTCAGCACATTTACATGTATCCTCCCATGACTATCTAGTTTTTTCTGCTGCTTCAATCCTTCCAAGATATCCTTGCAATGTCCATCTCCCGTAAACAATGCTTTTTTCCCGTCTTCTTCAT
>JABSPR010000250.1 GCA_013214975.1 Flavobacteriales bacterium | reverse complement strand
TTAGCATAATATTTTAGATAACCTATATGTTTTTTTTGGAGCGAAGCGGAAATACCATATTCTGTTCATCTTCTTATAGTTTTTCTTTTCGTTGATAATTTAGTCGGTTTGAACGAACTCATTGTCGGGCTTCTTAACGATTGCCCTAAATCATAATTGAATAGTAAATGAGTTAATTTAAGGACTGTAAACAGGCTTGGCCTCCTCAAGTCTGCATTGATTGCACCTTAAGTCTCTTTAGCTCAAAAATTAAGCATGAAACATAATACGTATGAATAACTTTTTATTAAAGAGTCATTCTCCCTATACAGCAATCAATCTGAATGAATTGCTAGATCAATCTGAATGAATTGCTAGATTAATCTGTTTACTTTGGTGAAATAAAGGGGTTAAATTTTCTTTATTACTAATCAAGGTAGAACAGCCAGTTGCCCGACTGCCCCCCTCACAGATCCTTACTATTACCCACAAGTTCATAGCCTTGTTGCCATGGCCCAACCTCGACTTAGATCCATTAACCTTTTCCAGCTTCGCCAAAGCACAAGAGTCCCCGGAACGCCATCTCCTTTTCTAGCGAGAAAACCTCCTAATTTTGCAATTCTTTTTAGTGCTTCATGAATAGTGGGTCTTTTCCCATAAAGGTACGTAATGTTCAATAGAGGTTTTCATAACTCATTCCAAAGCAAAGTATATGCTGAATTTATTTACTCCCATTTAGTCATTAATGTTTCTTCACCGATTTGGTGGGGGATCCCAACAAATAATTTTCCTTTCAAAAAGGTATTAACTTTCACTTCCAATATGGAAGTGGTTAATGCAACAAACTCTGAGCACAGTTAAGCATGGATTATAGATCTTTCATAAACCTTCGTTTGTGAAAGCCAAAAGGTACGCAGCATTCCTATTGAACATTACGTACCTTTATGGGAAAAGACCCAGTATTCTGTGATCTCCGTATGAAGAAGCGATCGAAGCCGAAAGCTTTAATAGTGAATCCTCCTGGATACAAGTGTCTATATCAAGCACAAAATAACTTAAAAAAACAATTAGAAAGACAGGATATTGATCAAAATAAATTTTCTCAAATCAAAGTAAATCTACAAAATAAAATTGATCGAGATGAAGGCCGAAACATGGGTATATCTATTCGGTGAAGAAGCCCTCAGAGAAGGGTGGCTCTGAGGGCTTGCAAGAGTTGGATCGTCAAAAACGATCGAGGAGAATTTTAAATGACATTATTCGTAGTGTTTTCAAGCCTTCGGCTCTGCGCAAATGAGAGCACCAGCAAGCTGCCTTTCTCTCATTTTTTGCTTTCATCTAATGTTAAATTTTCTTTTTTTGATTCTCTTATTTTTGAAATAATTAAAATTATTAATAACCATGAAAGAGTATTAATCGTTAGTCTCTTGAAGAAGAGCTCCCAGACGGGATTACCCTCATAATAATCATATGTTAAAAAGTTTGACCATTTTTGTACGAGTAAATGAGGAAAGCATATAGGATAATATATAAATACAACCATAAATCCAATTGTTGGAGCTAAGGCAATAAGGGTAAATTCCCCGAAAAGGGCTATCGCCAAAGCGTAGAAAAAAAACTTTATTACCATTGACCTTTCTCTGAGATATTCACGGTTGGATCTCCAATCAGGTCTACCGGGGTTTTAGTTAATCCAGTTGGTGAATAATGTCCTTTTATAATGATTTTATTATTATCTTTATCAT
>JABSPR010000249.1 GCA_013214975.1 Flavobacteriales bacterium | reverse complement strand
GCTGTTCCAACGGACCTAAAAACATTTCGTAGAGGCGTAATGTATCTGCTCCGTACCGCTCGCATAAGTCGTCTGGGTTAACAACGTTAAACCAGCGCTTCGACATTTTCTCTACCTCAGAACCGCAGTTATACTTGCCGTCTTCCAAGACAAATTCTTTGTCCTTATAATCTGCATGTGATGATTTCAAACCATCCACATCTAGGATGTCATTTTTTACTTTTGAAATATCTATTCGATGTTCAGTAGTTTCATAATCCCCTTTTAGACCTTTTGAAATTATCTTTCCACTCGCTTTATCTTTATACACGATACTTGATCTCCCTTGAATCATTCCTTGATTTACCAATTTCTTAGCTGGCTCATCGATTGATATCTTGCCTATATCTTTTAAGAATTTAGTCCAAAAACGGACATATAGTAAATGGCCCGTTGCATGTTCTGCTCCACCCAAATACAAATCAATATTCTCCCAATATTTTGCTGAGGCATCCGATAACATAGCATCATCATTAAGGGCATCCATGTACCTTAAGAAGTACCAACTAGAACCAGCCCAGCCCGGCATCGTACTTAATTCATAATTATACTTCCCTTTGTACTTCCAATCCGTAGCCCTTGCCAATGGTGGATCTCCTGATTCTGTTGGAAGGTATTTATCAATCTCAGGAAGCTCTAACGGCAAATCGCTTTTATCAATAGTGTAAGGAGTATCTCCTTTAAAATAGACTGGAATTGGTTCTCCCCAATATCGTTGACGACCAAAAATGGCATCCCGCAATCTGAAGTTAACCTCACCCTTTCCTATTTTATCTTCTTCCAATTTTGCAATGCAGATTTCATTGCCTCATTTACATCTAGCCCATTAAGGAAATCCGAATTTACCATCTCACCCGACTTAGCATCATAAGACTCCTCATCGATATTACCGCCCGAAACAACCTCTACAATAGGAATATCAAAGTGCTTTGCAAAAGCATAATCTCTACTATCGTGTGCTGGCACCGACATTACAGCCCCTGTTCCATAACCGGCCAAAACATAATCACCTATCCAAATAGGAATTCGATCTCCAGATAATGGATGTATGGCATAAGCACCAGTAAACTCCCCTGAAATATTTTTCACCTCAGCCATTCGTTCTCTCTCCGAGCGCGCTGCTGTACGCTCAATATAAGCATCAACTTTGGCTTGAAATTCTGATGCAGTAATTTGATTCACCAACTCACTCTCTGGAGCCAACACCATAAATGTTACTCCAAAAATGGTATCTGGTCGAGTAGTAAAAACACCAATATGTTCCTCGCTTCCCTCAATCTTAAACCGAACAGAGGCACCTTGCGACCTTCCAATCCAGTGACGTTGCATCTCTTTCAAAGCATCCGTCCAATCTAATCCGTCTAAGCCTTTGAGTAATCTGTCCGCATAAGCAGTTATCCTTAATGACCATTGGCGCATCAATTTCCTTTCTACCGGAAAATCTCCTCTCTCCGATTTACCATCTTTAACTTCTTCGTTCGCTAAAACAGTTCCCAATCCGGGACACCAGTTAACCATTGTATCCGACAAATAGGCCAAACGATAATTCAATAAAATAGCTTGCTGCTCTTCTTCCGTTTTAGCCGACCATTCAATTGCGGTAAAAATATCTTCTTGTGTATTACATGCATTAACAAACTCATTTCCTTCCTTTTCAAAAATGATAATCAACTCATCAATAGAAATTGCTTTGTCTTTTTCGGTATCGTAATATGAATTAAAAAGCTCGATAAAAATCCATTGCGTCCATTTGTAATATGACGGATCACTTGTTCTAACTTCTCGATCCCAGTCGTATGAAAAACCAATTTGATCTAACTGCCTTCGGTATGTCGCAATGTTCTCTTCGGTTGTAATGGCAGGATGTTGACCCGTTTGAATCGCATACTGCTCGGCAGGTAAACCGAACGAATCATACCCCATTGGGTGAAGGACATTATATCCCTTTTGTCTTTTAAAACGAGCGAAGATATCCGATGCTATATAGCCTAATGGATGGCCAACATGAAGCCCTGCACCAGATGGATAAGGGAACATATCCAATACATAGAATTTTTCTTTTTCAGATTCATTTGACGTTTTGTATGTTTTGTTTTCTTTCCAAAACTTTTGCCATTTTGCCTCAATAATTTTGTGACTGTATTCCATCGATAATTCTAATTCGCTTTATAGAGAGCGAATTTAGGAATTTAATACGCTTTTAAACAGCAACTACGAATCCGCAAACGAGAATATTTCCTTAGCTTTGAGCCCCAAACAAGGCATTGATGGAGAACGCAGAAGAGATCTACTCGAAAAGAAAACTAAAATCCTCAGGACAGTCAACTGTAGTGAGTATTTCACTGGTTCTTTTTATGCTGGGAATTATCGGCTTAGTAATTTTAGTATCCGATCGACTTGCCATTTTTATCAAAGAAAACGTAAGCATGGATGTTTACCTCAAAGAAAATGTGAAAGAGGTTAATGCCATCCAATTACAAAAAACGCTTGACACAAAAGACTTTGTAAAATCTACAAAGTATATAAGTAAAGAGCAAGCAATCGAAAATTTAAAGAAAGACTTAGACCCAGAAGAAAACTTTGTGACCTTCTTAGGAGATTATAATCCGTTACCCTCATCGATTACAATAATGCTTAATGCCAACTTTGCTAATAACGATAGCTTGGCCTGGATCGAAAATTCGTTGCTCGCAAATAAAGGTGTTAAAGAAGTCGTATATCAGAAATCGATGATAGACATGATTAACGAGAATGTTCGGGTGATCAGTTTTTACCTGCTATGCTTTAGTGGCCTTCTACTACTGGTTGCAATAGCATTAATCAACAATACTATTCGCTTATCGATCTACTCCAAGAGATTTATTATAAAAACCATGCAGCTGGTTGGAGCGACCCACTGGTTTATAAAAAGGCCCTTTATTTTAAAAGGTATACTACATGGCATTTATGGTTCGTTAATAGCAATAATTTTATTGTTGGGAATTATTTATTTGGTACAAAACGAAATTCCTGATTTAATAAATTTGCGTGATTTTGAAATGTTCGGTTCTCTATTTGGATCGGTACTTTTAGTTGGAATATTAATCTCTTGGTTGTCGACTACGTTTGCAGTAAGCAAATACCTCAAGTTAAAATCAGGAGAATTATACTAATAAATGATGGAAGAAAACAACAACGAATTATTCGTATTCGGAAAAGAGAATTACAAGTGGATGTTGATTGGTATAGCTGTAATAGTATTGGGGTTTGTCCTAATGTCTGGTGGTGGATCTGATGACCCAAATGTATTTAATCCGGAAATTTTTAGTTTCAGAAGAATCACCCTTGCTCCAATAATAGTATTAATTGGGTACGGCATTGAGATATACGCCATCATGCTGAAACCAAAATCTAACGGTTAAGTTAATTCATGTCGATCTTAGAAGCCTTTATTCTCGGACTGATCCAAGGCCTTTCTGAATTTTTACCTATTAGTAGTAGTGGCCACATCGAGCTTGCTAAAGCTCTCTTTGGAATAGAGATCAAGGACGATGCAAGTTTCACAATCATTCTTCATGGAGGTACGGT
>JABSPR010000248.1 GCA_013214975.1 Flavobacteriales bacterium | reverse complement strand
GGATAGTATAAAGGGAAAATACAATGGGATTCTGAGCGTATCCCGGCAATAGATACATAACGAGAGTTAGGATTAGGAAAACCGAGATTTTTCTCAGATTGATTTTGCGCATTCTAATCCTTTTACCACAAATATGCTTTCTTCCTTGATAGTCATTAAGACTGACCCTTTATAAAAAACTTTTAATAGAACAACCCTCTTTCTATAACATTTTTGCTTAAATCTTTAACGGTATACATATAACGCGCAGAAGGTAGCCCTAAAATATTTGGCCTTTGTAACATTCTTGCAATGGACAACCCATCACCGCTAAACTGTTTTACTCGTTTTCCATGGGGTGTATATACGTTCAGGTAATAGTTTTTATGTACAAAAATGGAACTACCAATGCGTTTATCTAAAATATTTACAGATTCCAAATTACCATAAACATCTAAATTTTGAGGATCCTTCCCTGCAATAACCCGATCGATATCGGCAGACAGTTTGGCAATCAAATCTGAATGTTCGGGAAGTTCTGCCAGGTTGTCTTTTTGATCCATATCGGTGTACATATTATAGAGTTCGTACCTAACATCAGGCTCAACATCATACCTTATCAAATACCATTTATTGGTTCTAAAAACTTGTGCATCTCCACTACGAGCGGTAGTAAGTGACCACCCCACCCAATCCTCTCTATCAGGGTCTTCAAGAACAGCCCTAAAACTACGTCCTTCTACATGACTGGGAGTTTCAAGCCCTACCAAGTCAGTAAGGGTCGCGTAAAGGTCCTGCAGATTTACCACATGACTAGAATACCCGCTCACCCCTATTGTGGGATCATATACAATAAGAGGGGTTTTAGTGGCTTCTTCCCAGGGGCTGACCTTACCCCAATGGTTCTTCTCGCCCAAATGCCAACCATGATCACCCATAAAAACTATGATGGTACTGTCTTTTTGTGGGTGGGTTTCCAAATAATCCAACAAAATCCCAACAGCAGAATCAGCAAAAGAGATACTGGTCAAATAAGCCTGTACGCCATTTTTCCAGTTACCTGTTCTAAGGAATTCCTCATGTACATTGTTACTTATATTTGGGAAAGGAACATCGTCCAGATCATTTTCAAATATTTCGGGAAGAATTAAACTTGCAGTGTCATAATAGCTGTAAAAATATTCAGGTGAGAACCAGGGCAAATGTGGTTTACCGGCCCCAAATGCAGCAAAGAAGGGTTTATTGTTATTAGAAAGGTTATTAGAAAGTTTATCAATGATGTATTGTGAAGCTTTAAAATCACCTGCATCCTCTATAGATTTATCTAAACTTATTCCCCAGCGAAGCCCCCAGGTAGGATCGCCGTGATAGGCACCTTCTTTAAACTGCATATCTGTATCAGTATCTACAGTATAATGGGGTGTGGTGGTTCCCACATCCATGCTAAATTCATCCCATGAAACGGTGTCTTCTGCTCCCCCATGTTTATGAAATATTTTCCCTGACTTTATGGAGTAATATCCATTGTCTTTAAAATAATTTGGCATGGTTAAAGTGTTTTTAAGTGAGTCAATGGCTCTAAAATTTTGAGGATTACTCACGATACCAGAAGTTGTAGGCCTGAGCCCCGTTAACATAGCTGTTCGTGATGGGTTACACACGGGGTAAGGAACATAAGCATTTAAAAATACTACCGATTTGTCGGCAAGCTTTTGAATATTTGGAGTGATAGCCTGTGAATGCCCCTTATAAGGTGAAATCCAGTCATTCATATCATCAGCCATAATAAACACTACATTTTTTACAGCAAATAGATGACCCGCACAAATTAATAAAAACAAAATAAACCGTTTCATAATCATCCTTGTATTAATGAAGGCAAAATTGATCTTATTCAGAAATTGAAATTTGCATTAATTCATCATGAAATTAAGCCAGAATTTGTTTAGGCCTACTATTCAATTTCTAATCCAATAATATGAATCAAACCGTGATTGCGCAGGTTACCTGAAATAATTCCGTTTACTAAATGTTCACGCCCAGTTGCTTAAGTGCCATAGAACTGTACTCATTCAGTTGACGGAAATCATGGTCAGGAACGAGTGGAATATTAAAAACCGGCTATAATTAGATCATATTGCGTACCATT
>JABSPR010000247.1 GCA_013214975.1 Flavobacteriales bacterium | reverse complement strand
GAAGCACGGTCCTAATATCGGATACGGAGAAGACGGTCAGATTATCTTCAACAACATATATAACCATGGGAAACTGGTCAAAGAATAAAACGATAGACTATACTGCTTTTACTAAGAAGTAATTCTTCTTGCCTTTCTGAACTAGAACGTATTTGTTATCGATCATATCCTTAGAAGAAATAGAAACGGTATCGTTTACCTTTTCCTTATTAATACTCACTCCATTGTTCTTGAGCATTCTGCGGGCTTCCCCATTACTCGAAAATATTCCAGTTTTAGATGAGACGAAATCCACGATTGGAACCCCAGCTTCAATTTCAGATTTTGATATTTCGCATTGTGGTACTCCCTCAAAAATATCCAACAACTGAGCCTCTGAAAGGTTTTGTAACATCTCCGAAGTTCCTTTGCCAAAAAGTATTTCAGACGCCTCAATAGCCATATTAAGCTCTTGCTCCGAATGTACTCGAATAGTCACATCCCTTGCCAATGCTTTTTGTATTGGTCTTTCATGAGGTGCTTCTTCATGCTGCTTCTCAAGAGACTTAACTTCATCTTCGGTAAGCAGCGTAAATATCTTGATGAAATTCACCGCGTCGGCATCTGAACAGTTTAGCCAAAATTGGTAAAACTTGTAGACCGATGTTTTATTCGGATCAAGCCAAACGCTACCACTTTCCGTCTTGCCGAACTTACCGCCATCTGCTTTAGTAATTAATGGACAAGTAAGTGCGAATGCATTCTTACCTCCATTTCTTCTTATCAGTTCGGTACCTGTAACGATATTTCCCCATTGATCCGAACCACCCATTTGAAGTCGACAGTTCTTCTCTTTATGCAAATGATAAAAATCATACCCTTGAACTAATTGATAGCTAAACTCTGTGAAAGATAATCCTGTTTCCAATCTCGATTTTACAGAATCCTTTCCCATCATGTAATTTACCGTAATATGCTTCCCTACATCTCTTATAAAATCCAAGAACGACATATCCTTAAACCAATCGTAGTTATTTACAATTTCAGCGGCATTTGATCCCTTTTCGAAATCAAGAAATTTCTCCAATTGCTTTTGAATTCCAGCTTGATTAAAAGCCAATGTATTCTGGTCTAACAGATTTCTTTCTTCAGACTTCCCAGACGGATCTCCAACCATTCCAGTTGCGCCACCAACTAATGCTAAAGGTCTATGTCCTGCTCTTTGCAAGTGTACTAGAAGCATAATTGTAACCAAGTTACCAATGTGTAATGAGTCTGACGTAGGATCAAAACCCACATAGGCAGTGGTCACTTCTTTCTCTAACTGTTCTTCTGTACCAGGCATTACATCGTGAATCATGCCTCTCCAAGTAAGCTCTTGGATCAAATTATTTTTACTCATAGCGCAAAGATAATCATTTCATAATCTAACATAGCCGTGTTTTTTTCCTCTACTTTTGACTCATGATTTTAGTAACTGGAGGTACCGGCCTTGTAGGTTCTCATTTGTTAATCGCGCTCATCCAAAAGGAGGAAAAGATCCGTGCTATGAAACGAGAATCTTCTTCCATAAAAATCTTAGAAAAACTTTGTGATCATTATAAAATTGACAACAAACTACTTGACAAAATTGAATGGGTAGATTGTGATTTATCCGATGTGGTTGGCTTAGGAGAAATTTGCCAAGGTATAAAGACGATATATCACTGTGCGGCAATTGTATCTTTCAATCCTAAAGATGCTAAACTGATTACCAAAGTAAATGAAACAGGCACAGCCAATATTGTAAATATTGCTATTACAAAAGGGGTGGAAAGGTTTTGCCATGTGAGCTCAACCGCAGCAATTGGCAAATCGAAAAACCAAGAAGATTCTAATGAAGAAAACGAGTGGAATATCGAAGATCAGCATTCCAAATATGGCGTAAGTAAATACAATGCCGAGAGAGAAGTAAAACGAGCAAACGAAGAAGGGCTGAGCACTGTAATGGTTAACCCTTCCATTATTATTGGACCTGCAGAATTAAATAAGAATAGTTCTTCCATGTTCAGCTTTGCTCTCAAGGAAATTGGGTATTACAGCTTAGGCAGTAACGGTTTTGTTGATGTAAGGGATGTAGTAAAAGCCATGATACAACTTTGTAAAAGCGATATCCAGAACGATCGTTTTTTAGTAATTGGAAGCAACAAAAGCTTCAAAGAAATTTTCGAAAATATTAGTGTAGAACTTGGTGTTAAGAAAGCCACAAAACCAGCGAATCAACAATTGGCCAAACTCGTTTACTGGGAAGAAAAAATCCGATCATTAATTACAGGGTCTAGACCCATTTTAACCAAAGAAATGCTGATTTCAGCAAATACCAACGTCCGCTATTCAAATAAAAAAATAAAAGAGGCTATCAGTTTTGAGTTTACACTAATTGAGAAGGCGATAGAAAACGCATCCGCTTTCTGCAAGAAAGAAATTATTTAGCTCTATTTCTTTTAGCTGACTTATTAAGAAGCTCAACTTCCCGCTGACTTAATTTCTCAATGATACCATTGTATACTTTAGAAAACATTTTAGGCTGAGTAGCATACCAATCAAAACTTTTGGAATAAAGTTCTTGGGTTACCTCATTTTCTTTAAATATTGATTTCATATAGCTATCAATATTCTCTTGTTTCCTCTTGCCATTCGATAATCTTGTCTCACTCGCTGCCTTAATGATATTTATTTCAGTTCCTATATTTATCATTTGTTCGATACTCAAGACATCATTAGGAACTACAACAGGTTTTTCCTTCTTACCGCATGAAATAAATAACAGGAAGATTGCTAAAAAAAGGTACTTACTCATCTGCTAAAAGTTAAACGTTCACCTTTATGCTCCTCATAGAAACCTTCCTCGTCATATACCTTACGGCCATTAACAAAGGTGGATATTATTGTTGATGAGAACTCTTGACCTTCCATTGGCGACCATTGACATTTGGACACAATATTCGATTTATCTACCGTCCATTTCTTATTTAAATCAACTAAAACTAAATCTGCCTTATAGCCTTTTCGCAAATACCCTCTCTTCTCAACACCAAACAAATCTGCTGGTGCATGACACATTTTCTCCACAATTCTTTCTAACGTAATCTTTCCTTGCTTACATAATTCTAGCATTGTAACAACACTGTGCTGAAGAAGAGGTCCGCCAGATGGAGCATGCATGTAATTTTCTTTCTTCTCCTCATCCGTATGCGGAGCATGATCCGTTGCTATAACATCAATTGTGTTATCTAAAACTCCTTGAAGAATTGCTCTTTTATCGTCTTCCGTTTTAACTGCAGGGTTCCATTTTATTCTCGATCCTTTTGTGAGGTAATCCTTTTCATCAAACCACATATGATGAATGCATGCCTCTGCTGTAATTCGTTTTTCCATCAATGGCAATGAATTATCGAACAAACTCAATTCTTTCGCCGTGGATATATGTAATATATGTAAATGTGTATTGTGCTTTTTTGCAAGAGCTACTGCTTTCGAAGAAGACAAGTAACATGCTTCCTCACTTCTAATTTTAGGATGCATTTCCATAGGAATATCTTCACCATACTTCTCGATGTACTCATTCAGATTCTTAGAAACTGTTGCCTCATCTTCACAATGAACCGCAATTAATGATTTGCATTTTGAAAATATATTATTCAATGCCTCTTCACTATCTACCAACATATTACCAGTTGAAGAGCCCATAAAAATCTTCACCCCACAAACATTAGACTTATCTATTTTAAGTACCTCATCTATGTTATCGTTTGTGGCTCCCATAAAGAAGCTATAGTTAGCCAAAGACGATTCGGATGCAATGGTGTACTTATCTTCTAATAACGGAATAGTAACCGTGTTAGGCACCGTATTGGGCATTTCCATAAAAGATGTGATTCCCCCGGAAACAGCAGCTTTAGCTTCTGTGTAAATATTGGCTTTATGAGTTAAGCCTGGTTCTCTAAAATGAACTTGATCATCAATTGCACCAGGTAGAATATGTAATCCAGATGCATTTATCGTATCATCTACATCAACGCTTGATGACTCATTTTCACGAAGAACATCAATAATGATATCGTTCTCTAATAAAATATCCGCTCGGTAAACCTCTCCCTCATTTATAAGGTGAGATCCTTTAATTAATAAAGTTGCCATTAACGTTCAACCTGTTTGTAAGTAGTAAACAAACTAATCAGCTTCATTGATAGAACACCAAAAACTGCCTCTTTTATAATCCCTTTATTCATCTTCGATACTCCCTCTCTTCTATCTGTAAATACGATTGGTACTTCAACTACATTAAACCCATGTTTCCATGCTCTAAATTTCATTTCTATCTGAAATGCGTACCCTTTAAATTTTATTTTATCTAAGTCTATCGTTTCAAGAACAATTCTTCTATAACATTTAAATCCTGCAGTGGTGTCTTGTATATCCATCCCGGTAATTATGCGCACATACATAGAAGCAAAATAAGAAAGTAATACTCTGCCCATAGGCCAGTTTACCACATTTACTCCTTTAATATATCTCGACCCAATTATAACATCTCCATTTTGATCATTGATGGCCTCCCTTAGCTTAATTAAATCTTTTGGTCTGTGAGAAAAATCGGCATCCATCTCATAAACAAGATCGTAGTTGTGTTTTAACGCCCACTTAAAGCCATGAATATAAGCTGTGCCCAACCCTTGTTTCCCTGCCCTTTCTTCCATAAACAAGCAATCGGTATATTTCGCTTGCAATTCTTTTACAATCTGAGGAGTTCCGTCAGGTGAATTATCATCAACGACAAGAACATGAAAATCCTCATTTAAAGAAAATACCGTATCAATAATTCTCTTGATATTTTCTTTTTCGTTGTAAGTCGGAATAATTACTAAACCCTTCATTTTACTAATATTTTCATAATGAGCTAACCCTAACGCTCTTTTACAAAATTAATTTTTCTTTGGCTATAAAGCCCCCTCTTTTATATCTTCTACAACATCTGGATCCAATAATGTACTTGTATCACCCAAATTAGCCGTTTCTCCTTCTGCGATTTTTCTTAGGATCCTCCGCATTATTTTACCCGATCTTGTTTTAGGGAGTCCTGTAACAAACTGTATTTTATCTGGTTTAGCAATTGGTCCGATCATTTTTGTCACAATATCCAATACCTCTCTACGCGTTTCATCACCAAGTTCTACACCCTGTTCCATAATTGCGTAGGCATATATACCTTGTCCTTTAATATCGTGAGGATATCCTACCACCGCCGCTTCAATAACTTTTGGATGCTCATCAATAGCGGCCTCCACCTCTGCAGTTCCCAATCGATGCCCGGATACATTTATAACATCATCTACTCGGCCTGTAATTCGATAGTATCCGTCTTTATCTCGTTTACATCCATCGCCCGTAAAATACATCCCCTTATAACTCGAAAAATAAGTTGTCCTACATCTTTCATGATCACCGTAAGTAGTTCTTATAATAGAAGGCCATGGGTACTTTATGCATAAATTGCCTTGTACATCATTTCCCTCTAATTCTATTCCTTCACTGTCAACTAACGCGGGTTGAATTCCAGGTAAAGGCAAAGTCGCATAACTCGGCTTTAACTTGGTTATACCAGCTAATGGAGAAATCATAATACCACCTGTTTCGGTTTGCCACCACGTATCCACAATCGGACAATTTCCTTTACCAATGTTGGTATTGTACCATTCCCAAGCCTCCTCATTAATTGGCTCCCCTACTGTTCCTAATACTTTAAGTGTATTCAATGAGTGCTTTTGTACTGACTCTAATCCACAGGCCTGCAAAGCCCTTATTGCCGTTGGCGCGGTATAGAATATTTCCACACTGTGCTTGTCACATATTTCCCAAAACCTTCCGGCATCTGGCCAGGTAGGGATCCCCTCGAACAGAACAGAAGTAGCACCTGCTAAAAGAGGTCCGTATACAATGTACGTATGACCTGTTATCCAACCAATATCTGCCGTGCACCAATATACCTCACCCTGATTGTATTGAAATACGTTACGAAACGAATACTCTGCATATATCATATAGCCGCCACAAGTATGAACTACGCCTTTAGGTTTTCCTGTAGAACCAGATGTGTAAAGCACGAAAAGCATGTCTTCCGCATCCATTTCTTCCGCATCACAAAAGGAATCTGCTTTCTCCAATTCCTCGTGTAACCAAACATCTCGACCGTCAACCATTGTTACTTGCTCACCTGTTCTTTTTAAAACGATTGATTTTTTAATCGTTGTGCAGGATGCTAAGGCCTCATCCACAATTTTCTTCAATGAAATAGTCTTGGCCCCACGGTAAGCCCCGTCGGCTGTGAGAACAATGTTACAGTCGGCATCATTAATTCTGTCCGCTAAAGACTTTGCAGAAAAACCAGCAAATACAACAGAATGGATAGCTCCTATTCTTGCACAAGCTAGAACAGCGAAGGCCAATTCAGGAACCATGGGCATGTAAATACAAATCCGGTCTCCCTTCTTTGCTCCATTGTTTTTAAGAACATTGGCGAATCTGCAAACCTCTTTGTGTAATTCTTTATAGGTGAATTTAAGAGACTTATCCGATGGGTTATTGGGCTCCCAGATTATAGCAATTTCATCTCCTCTTTCTTCAAGATGTCTATCTAAGCAATTCTCCGTAATATTCAGCTTACCCCCTTCAAACCAGCGTACATTAGGTTCCTCGAAATTCCAATCGAGAACTTTACCCCATTTCTTTCGCCAAGAAAACCTTTCGGCCTTGTCCTCCCAAAATTTCTCAGGATCACTTATACTTTTTTGGTATTCCGAAGTATATTCTTCGAACGAATTAATTTTAGATAGCATTAACTTCTTATCGTTGAATTAGTGTAATTCAAATATAGATATTAATCCTTCTTTATAAATTGAATGATTGACTCTATCAAGCGCTTTGGTTCTTGAGCATGCAACCAATGTCCACTATTTTCAAATGTCTCCAATTCGAAATTCGCAAAATTAGCTTCTATTAACTTTATTGATTTTTCGCCTACAAATTCAGATTGCCCTCCTTTGACAAAGAGAGACGGAATTATAACCTGTTGATTAAAACTAATTTCAGAGAATATTTCCTCCAAATTATTCGCCAACGAATGCAAATTAAAACGCCATGCAAACATTCTATTCTCGTCTCTATATAAATTCTTAAGTAAAAATTGCCTCACCATTTCTCCTGGAATAGACTGAGACAATTGCTCATCGGCATCTACTCTTGAATTAAGCGAGCTAAGGTCGATCGATAGAAGGCCTTCAATCTTTTCTCCATGATGGGGTGGGTATTTTTCAGGTCCGATATCCACTACAATCATTTTATTTAGGCGATCGGGGAAATCATTGGCAAACTGCATGGCCATCTTCCCTCCCATCGAATGACCAAGTAGATTCACTTTTTCCAACCCCAGATTATCGAGCAACTCAATTAGGTCAGTCGCCATAAGATCATAGTTCAGTTCATCCGAATATGGTGACCGTCCATGATTTCGAACATCAATAGTAATTACATGAAATTGTTCTCCTAATATTTTAGCGATAGATGTCCAGTTGTCGGATGATCCAAACAGCCCATGGATTATTACAAATGGGTATCCGCTACCGTACTCCTTGTAATTAAGTTGCATTATGCCAATAGTCTTAAATACATCTGAACCGTATTTTGCAGACCAAGATATAAAGAGTCTGATATTAATGCATGGCCAATAGAAACCTCCAATAGATTGGAGATGTTCTCTTTAAAATATTTCAAATTATCTAAATTAAGATCATGACCCGCATTGATTCCCAAACCTAGTTCATTAGCTAATTTAGATGCATCAACAAACTCCTTTATTGCCTCTTCCTTATTCATCGAATAGTTAGCAGCATAAGGCCCCGTATAAAATTCGATTCTATCCGTTCCTGTCTTTTTTGCCCCTTCGATGTTTTCAAAATTAGTATCTACAAAAATTGAAGTCCGGATATAGGCCGCCCTAAATTCATCTATTACATCTCTTAAATAGCTTTCGTTCTTTACCGTATCCCAACCAGAACTTGAAGTTAAAGCCTCGGGAGGGTCTGGTACAAGAGTTACTTGAGTCGGCTTAACCTCTAAAACCATTTTCATGAAAGTTTCGGTAGGATATCCCTCCACATTAAATTCTGTCGATATCCTTTTTTTAAGATCATAAACATCTTGATATCGAATATGGCGCTCGTCAGGCCTAGGATGAACGGTGATTCCTTCTGCCCCAAAACGTTCTATATCATCCGATACAGAAAGTAAATTTGGAAGATTTCCTCCTCTTGAATTTCTTAGAACAGCTATTTTATTAATATTGACACTTAGTTTAGTCATCTCTCATATAATTTACTTGGCTAAAATATTTAATAAATTTGTTTCTAATTCAGAATTCTAAATGATCGCAAAAGATTTTATTTCCGACGAGTTACCTACGATAGGTAAAACAGATAGTTCTACTAAGGTATTATCCTTAATGGACGACTACAAAGTATCTCATCTTCCGCTATTTGACAATGGTAAATATTTAGGAATGCTATCCGAATCCGATGTCTTAGACTTTAGTAGCGATGATGAAATCAACATTACTGATCTTCCATTAGCAAATCAATTTATCGTTGAAGAGCAGCATTTTTATGAAGTTGTTAAGCAATTCGCGGATTTAAAACTTACAGCTATTGCAGTACTAAATGTAAATGGCGCCTATACTGGAACGATTTCAAGCAAGGCAATTATCCAAGGCATGACCTTTCTAATGGGTGTTAATGCTGGTGGTGGTATAATTTTATTGGAAGTCCCTATTAACGATTATTCCATGATAGAAATAGCACGTATTGTAGAGTCTAATGGGGCGCAAATTCTAAGTTGTTACTCCACTCCTATTTCGAACACATCTGAATTGAAGGTTACTCTTAAAGTTAATGTGAGCGACATTGAAGCTATCTTGCAAACTTTTTACAGGCTCAATTTTAAAGTTACAGCTTCCTATAACCAATCCGAACATGTGAGTAATATCCAAGAACGATATGCCTCATTCATGAAGTATCTAGAGATCTGAAATATTCAATAAATAAATAATGAGAGCGTATTTTCTAGTTTTCGCTCTGCTGATGTTATCGATAAATACATTCAGCCAGTCGGATATTATTCATATTCCAACAGATTCCACGGACTACTTTGTAGTTAAAAACATAACATTCGAAGGAAATAAAGTAACCAAGGAAAGAATAATTCTTCGTGAATTAAATTTTCATATAGGTGATACTATCAAAAGAATAGAGATAGAAGAACGCTTTAAGTCTTCTGCAAACAATGTTACGAATACATCGCTTTTCAATTTTGTAACGATAACTAAAAAGTCAATTTCTTTTATTGAAATCGAAGTAAATATCAAGGTACAAGAACGATGGTATTTTTGGGGTTCTCCTATTTTTGAACTTGCTGATGACATTTTACTAAGCAAATGGTGGGAGGATAAAAGAATCGACAGAACCAACTATGGACTTTATTTTGTAAAAAAGAATTTTAGAGGAAGGAAAGAGAGTTTAAAGCTCAAAATCCAGCTCGGATTTGAAGAGAGTATCAATCTTAACTATAATGTTCCCTATATCGATCGAAAACAAAAAAGCGGATTATCCTTTGGTGCTTCTTACAGACAATACCATGATTTCAATATCCTAACAAGAAATGATAAACGAATCTTTCACGAGGATACATTAAATTTTTCTCGAGTTAGACGAACTGCATATTCAAATTACACCTATCGCCCAGATATATATAACAGACACATCCTAGGACTAGGTTATGATAGAGTACAAATTGCTGATACAGCTGCTGTAAAGAACCCGAACTACCTCGGAAGAGGAAAGAACTCTCTTGAATTTTTCAAACTCAATTACGTATTAAAACAAGATCATCGAAATAATAAAGCATATCCGCTTAAAGGTTACTATTTTGAAATAGAAGGAATCCAACACGGCATTAACATTTTCAAAAACGATCTAAACGTTCTAAACATTAAGGCTCAATACAGGAGATATACACAATTATCAGATCGTTGGTATAGTGCGGCTAGCATGAGAATAAAACTTTCTAATAATTCGAATCAACCATATTACCTTAACAATGGGCTAGGCTATAGTAGCTGGTTTGTTAGAGGATACGAGAAAAGCTACATCGATGGTCAAAATGTAGGTCTTTTAAAAGGCAACCTTAAATACAATTTAATTAAGCAAACAACGGTTGACGTAGGATGGCCAAAGAAATTTAAAAAATTTACCAAAATACACTATGCCATCTATCTCAATGCATTCATAGACGCTGGATACACCTCAAACAGATATAAATATTTTTCAAATAAACTTGATAATTCTCTATTGTTGGGCTATGGACTAGGGTTAGATTATGTAACTTATTACGACAAAGTTGGAAGAATTGAATTTTCAATAGACAAATCAGGAAAAAGTGGAGTATATTTCCACTTCATTGCCCCAATTTAATCGAAGATTATGAATATTGCGATTTACGGTAAAGTATTCAAAGACGGTGACCTCATCTATATCGAGCACCTTATTGAAAAGCTTAAAAAGGAAAATTGTGGCGTTAAAATTTTCAAAAGCTTCTATGATAAAATAGAAAGCTCCCTTGATCTTACAGGTGTAACATCTTTTGAAAAGCACCAAGACCTTAAAGTAGGCACTGATTTTTTATTCAGTCTAGGAGGCGATGGTACTCTTCTCGATACCATTGATCTTGTAAGAGATAGTCCTATTCCAATTATGGGTATCAATTTGGGACGGCTTGGCTTCCTTTCTAGTGTTGCAAAAGATGAAATTGATATCGCTCTTCATGCTTTGCTTAACGGAAAATACAGTCTATCAAAACGAGATCTTATTAGAGCCGAAACGAATGGGAACCTATTTGGAGATTTTAATTTCGCTTTGAATGAATTTACCATCATGAAAAAAGATAGTTCTTCAATGATTACAATTGAAGCATATCTAAACGATGATTACATGAACACATATTGGGTAGATGGATTAATTGTCTCCACCCCAACTGGATCAACTGCGTATTCCCTCAGTAGTGGAGGACCTATAATTAAACCCGGTGCTGATGTTTTTTGCATTACGCCACTCGCCCCACATAATTTAAATGTAAGACCAATGATTGTAAATGACGATCATGAAATACGTTTAAAAATTGACGGTAGAGATAAAAGCTATCTAGCCGCGTTAGACTCCCGGTCTGTTTCGTTTCAAGATAGCGTAGAGTTCAAAATTTCTAAAGAACGTTTTACCATCAATCTCGTAAGAATATACGAACAAACTTTCTTGAACACATTAAAAACCAAATTACTTTGGGGATTAGACACAAGAAACTAGTCTATTAGAATAGGGGTTATAAGCACTAAAAACCTATATATTGTTATCTTTGGCGAAGCGAGCGATTTAAATATGATCATCAGTGATGTCTAAGAGAATTATTTTATTGCTATTT
>JABSPR010000246.1 GCA_013214975.1 Flavobacteriales bacterium | reverse complement strand
CTTATGGAGTTATGAGAATATAGGTGGAGTTATTCGTAGAGGTGGAGGTAGAAAAAACCGTGTATTAGGCGACATAGAAGTACCTGGCGATGTAAGTGCAACTTATACCGTTACTGTGTCTGACGATTTTGGTTGTAGTAATACTGGATCTGTTGACGTTATTTCCGATATCTGCTTGTGCTCACCTTCCAACGATGCCGAAGCAAAATCTTTGACAAATGCTTTTGATTTATCGGATGTTAGCGATAAGGAAATGGCTGAGATGGATAATGCTATTGCTGCCGAACAGGCATTCGTTGCAGGAGAGTTAACTGTTACGTTTGCACCAAACCCGTTTAGCGGACAAACCGATATGCGGGTAACAAAGAATGGTTCTATTGAGTCAATTGGTGTTGTGATCTATAGTGCAGATGGAAGATTGTCTTACTTGTCCGACAGCCACACCACCGAAGAGGTAATTGTACTGGACGATGAAGTTCTTCCTGGTGTTTCGATAGTTAAGATCACACATTCTGGCGACCCAGTATTTGTGCGAGTTGTTAAGCTTGAGTAAATAGTCGCTCTACAATTAATTGTAAATGGTCCTTTCGGTTGAGTTCAATCGAAAGGACCATTTTTTATCAGAGTCTATAGAAAAGAATGAAAATCTGATGTGCCAGACTTATTATGGTTCCCTTAGGGCATTTTTAAAAGTTGGGGTAATTAGAACGTTCGTTGTAACTTGAACCGGTTAACGTATTCTTATCTAAATAAAAATGGCAAAAATTACCAGACGAGATTTTATTAATGGGACTCTTATGGCTGCAGGAGCATCAGTTCTTCCTTCGGCTGCTTTCAGTAAAAACTTTTTGGATACCCTATCTCCAGAATATTATCCTCCTGCCTTAACAGGTTTAAGGGGTAGTCATCGGGGTTCGTACGAATCGGCTCATAAAAAGGCATGGACTAATGAGTCTGATTTTGGAAATACAGAAGTAGAGAATGAAGAATATGATGTTGTAATTGTAGGTGCTGGTATTAGCGGTCTTGCAGCAGCATACTATTATCAGAAAGAGCATGGAACAGATAAAAAAATTTTAATCTTAGATAACCACGATGACTTTGGGGGGCATGCAAAAAGGAATGAGCACACTATAAATGGAGAAACGGTTATCGGATATGGGGGCGCTCAGCCCATGGCAAATCCATCTAACTATGGCGAGAATACAAGAGAGTTATTAAGGGACTTGAAAGTCGATTACAAAAAGTTTGATGACTTTTTTGACGCTGGTCATTTCAAGAAACACGGATTAGAAACAGTTACCTATTTCGATAAGAAAACTTTTGGAGAGAATAAAATTGTCAAGTATCCAATATGTAAATATGGGTATACGATGGAAGGAATTGTTCCACCTTCCATCTCAGCAGTAGAAGCGGTTCAGCAAATGCCATTAGATGATAAGGCCAAAGAGCAACTCACGAAAATACTTTCCAATGAGATTGAATTGTTCCATGACTTATCGGCCCTGAAGAAATTGAGTTACGCACGCAAAACATCCTACTTTGATGCTTTAAAAGAATACTATGGGGTAACGCATCCTTTGGTGTTAAAGATGATGCGCAGCTTGACTTCGGATGGTACCGACATTGGTACAGATTGCCTAACAGCTATGGAAGCGTTGGAAGGTGGCGCACCCGGATTTTCTATAAAAGCGTTGGAAGATATTATTGGAGCCCGTAGAGTAGAGAAGTATTTTACCGGTGGAGATAAATACATTCATCATTTTCCGGATGGTAATGCTTCGGTTGCAAGATTACTCGTGCGCAGGTTAATTCCAGGTAGTGGGAAAGGCGATGATATGGAAGACATTGTTTTAGCAAGAATGAAATACGACTTACTCGATAACGAATCGAATAGCGTACGAATACGATTAAATAGTACGGTAGTTAAAGTGGAGCACGAAGGCGAGGCGAAGAAATCGCAACGGGTTTTGGTGAATTATATAAAAGAAGGAAAGTTATTTCAAGTAAAAGGAAAGAAGGTGATCTTGGCATGTTATAACATGATGATTCCTCATTTGGTAAGTGATTTGCCTGAACAACAAAAGTTAGCCCTTAAAGAAAATGTTAAAACACCGTTGGTATATACCACTGTGGGTTTAAAAAACTGGAGGG
>JABSPR010000245.1 GCA_013214975.1 Flavobacteriales bacterium | reverse complement strand
GCGCTGTTCTGCATTAAAACCCTGAGCAGCTAATCTTATCTCCATTCCAGAGATGACGTTAAAACAAGCAAACAAAAACCATTTTTCGAGTGATCTGTGTTTATCGATAAGCGATTTCATTTTAGGAATCGAAATTTCTAGGGTTTCTACTGCACTAAAGCATTTTATGCTAAAAGCCGGAGGTTGTTCTGTAGATAAAGAACTTAAAGATGCAGATAAGCTATACAACGGACTTGAAAAAGATCAAGAAAAACTAGTTCGAGAAAACGAGAACCTTCATTCGTTAGTGAAAAGAAATAAGGAGACCATCGAACAAGCCAAAAAGGATATTGAAACAGCAAAAAATGATATTGTAACCAACACTAAAAATCAAGAAACAAAAAAAGGAGAAATAAAAAATCAATTAATAATTGTAACTGCATTGCACGAAAAAAGATCGGCGATTAAATAATATTTAATCTATAATATAGTAAGATGGTGCAGTTAGATGGAAGCTATTGTAATAGCTTATTCAGATATTCAAGATACGTTTCAAGAGAAGTTCGCATAGGCAATATTCCTCTAGGTGGAAACAATCCTATCCGCGTGCAATCCATGACCACCACGGACACCATGGATACAGAAGCAACTATAGAGCAATCCATTCGAATGATTAAGGCCGGATGCGAATACGTCCGAATCACTGCTCCCAGTATCAAGGAAGCACATAATCTTCAAAACATTAAAGACGGCTTACGAAGCAGAGGTTATGACACACCTATTGTTGCTGATATCCATTTTACGCCTAACGCTGCGGAGGTGGCAGCTCGGATAGTAGAAAAAGTAAGGGTTAATCCAGGGAATTATGCAGATCGTAAAAAGTTCGAAACGCATATTTACGATGATGCTACATACTATGCCGAAAAAGATAGAATAAGAGAACGATTTACTCCATTGGTAAAGATTTGCAAGGAACATGGCACTGCCATGCGAATTGGAACAAACCATGGTTCCTTATCCGATCGCATCTTAAGTCGATATGGTGATACACCCTTAGGCATGGTAGAATCTGCGCTTGAGTTTGTTCGAATCTGTGAAGAGAATGCTTTCGATCAAATCGTTCTTTCCATGAAGGCAAGCAATCCACAAGTAATGGTACAAGCGTATAGACTTCTTGTACAAAAAATGACCGATGAGGGTATGGACTACCCTCTACACCTTGGTGTAACGGAAGCAGGTGAAGGCGAGGATGGAAGAATAAAATCTGCTGTTGGCATAGGCACTTTATTGGAAGACGGCTTGGGCGATACTGTTCGCGTTTCACTTACTGAAGAGCCCGAATTTGAACTCCCAGTGGCACTTAGTTTAATTAATCGATATAAGTCAAGATCTGGTCACAACGTAATAGAAACTGTGGATACAGATACATTCAACGCCTTCGAATTCAACAAGAGAGTTGCTTCATCCGTTAAAAATATTGGAGAAAAGAATGTCCCGAGAGTCATTGCAGATTATTCTTCCTTTAAAAATATTAGTGCAACCGATCTTGCCTCAACAGGAAATAAATATTCGAAAGGGTTAGACAAATGGCACCTTACCGATAACGCGTGTGATTATATCTATTTAGGGAATGGCTCTATTAATTTTGGGCTTCCAGGAACGCTTAGCGTAATTCAAGATCAAAACGTTTGGCAAGGAACACATCAACATTTTCCTCTTTTTACAATTGAGGAATATTCAAATACCAGTAATAAATCGAATGAACTAAACTTCATTTCGTGTGAAGTTGACGAATTAAAGGATGCTTTTATTGAAGGTCTGAAACAAGACGGAACTGCCGTTCTTATTCTCGAATCATCAAATAGTCATGCCTTCGCGGACTTAAGATCTGGTTTCCTTAAGCTTCAAAACAAAATCTGTAACACCCCTATCATCATCAAAAGAACCTTTGATACTAATGATCTTAGTGATTTTCAGATATATGCCTCCACGGATATCGGCGGGCTTCTACTGGAAGGATTTGGAGATGGCACAATGCTGATTGGAGAAATCTCTCTTGGAATAGATACAATTAATTCTACTTGCTTTGGAATACTTCAAGCAACGAGAAGCAGAATTACGCGAACAGACTATATATCTTGTCCATCTTGTGGAAGAACACTATTCGACTTGCAAGAAACTACTGCTAAAATCCGTGAGAGAACTGATCATCTTAAAGGAGTTAAAATCGGAATTATGGGTTGTATCGTAAACGGACCAGGCGAAATGGCGGATGCCGATTATGGGTATGTTGGAACTGGTGTAGATAAAATAACTTTGTACAAAGGACAAGAGGTGGTTCAAAAAAACATTCCATCATCAGAGGCGGTTGATGCTTTGATTGGCCTAATTAAATCGCATGGTGATTGGGTAGAAAGAGAATTAGTCTAGCTTAATTCTTCGTAGGGTATTGCATCCAATTCAGACTTTATACTATCTCTAATTTTTTCGAACGCCGGCATATTGTCTTTCGACACTGGATTAGAAGGTGGTAGCTTTTGTTTATAAGGATCAACCTGTTTCCCATTCTTCCAGAAACGATAACAAACATGAGGACCCGTTGCTAAACCAGTACTTCCAACGAAGCCTATAATGTCTCCTTGCCTAACTCTAACCCCCGGTTTAATACCCGTTTTAATTTTAGTCATGTGAAGATACTGCGTTGTGTACGTGCCATTGTGTTTAACCTTCACGTAGTTCCCATTATATTTTTTATAACGAGCGTCGGTAATTACACCATCAGCTGTTGCCATAATGGGTGTTCCTTTAGGTGCTGCATAGTCGGTTCCTAAATGGGCTTTATATCTTTTTTGAACGGGATGAAATCTTCTACCAGAATATCGAGAAGATATTCTACTAAACTTCAAAGGCGCTTTTAGGAACGTTCTGCGGAGGCCATTTGCTTTCAAATCGAAAAATTCTGGAATGTCATTCTGTACAAAAGGAATTGCATATATCTCTTTTTTTGCATGCTCAAAAAGCGCAGATTCAATATGGTCTATTCCAACTGACTTCCCCTCTACAAATTGCTCAAAGTATATCACTTTAAATTTATCTCCCTTTTGTAAGCGATAGAAATCGATTGTCCAAGCAAATAAATCTGCCATATCGCTAGATAACATGCCACTCGCACCGGCATTAACTAGCGTTTGATATAAAGATGAATT
>JABSPR010000244.1 GCA_013214975.1 Flavobacteriales bacterium | reverse complement strand
GATAAAAATCACGATATACTTTTAAATAATAATTCTTATGGAGAAAATTCAATACACTTTAGGTCCCAAAAATAAAATAAAACAACTTTTTCCTCCAGCGGAGTTCGCAAATTACGATATAGAACCTAAAAACCTGGAAGATGTAATTCGACATTACACAATTAATTCTTTAAAAGCAGATAACATTAATGGTATCAAAGATGTTCATGTAAAAATTAAAAACAACAATTACGAGATAACTCTTTTAGGAGAAGATCCTGATAATAAGTTTTCAACCTTTGGAGAAAGGCACGCAAAGATTTTCAGTTCTGATTATGCTCAAAAAGCCATTAAGGGTAAAAAATTATTAAAAAAACTAAACCTCTGGAATCCGATGACTGGATACTATGTTAATGATAGTGAAACAGATGGGCACTCAAAATGGCATTTATTCCCCCCTTTAGGACTTAATGTTGCTGCACAAAAAGGGATTTTACTTATGCATTATCCACCATGGGCAGTAATTCAAGGTGGAACTTTTGAAAACGCAATTACAATGACACGGTGGGGCCAAGTACTAGAAGCTGCGGGTATTCCTAAAGCAGAATCCGGATTATACAAAACAATTATTGATATCAATCCTATTGCAGCACCTGGATCAGGAGAAAGTGAATATCCGAATGATTATTTCCCCATTATGATGGCTTCTGGTTTTTTTGATTCGCCTGAACGATCAAACAGAGATTATATTAAATCTATGCTCGAACTGTATCTATCTCCTCCAGGTTGGTCAGAAGATAATAAGTATACCTTACCATTACTGATATGTGGATCAGCACTTTATGACCCCCAAGCACCAGGATGGTTTAGATGTGCCTATCCTGAAGTACTTCAGAAGATCGAAAAAGGAGTACCACCGAAAGATAAAGCTCCACTGAAAGATAGAATACTATCGGTAGATGTTTTGCAAACTGGTACGTTTAAGATACATCCAGATTCAAAACAAGAAACTCCTTTTATGATTGCGAATCATATGATTGCAGCTGGAGTAACTGGCGAGTGTACCGATGATCCATCGAAGATCCCAGACATAAGACAATACGAAGCACAAGACTTGGTCGCTGCAACTTTCTTAAAATTGTATTCTGAAAATCCAAATATTGATCCAGAGAAAGCTAAAATAAAAGCTTGCTTAAAATGGTATGGCAACAAAAATGGAACAGGAATCCCAATCCCTCCTATAGAGGAGGATAAAAGAATTATTTGTGCTTTGGCTCAAATGGATTTGTTTTTCAATCCTAACCCTCCTAGTCCTTGTTATGACTATGAAACGGCTCTTGAACGCTGTAAAAGGAATGAGCCTTTAGACAAACCTTGTGCTGGCAACATTAAACCAAAAAAGAAAGGATGTGGTTGCACAAATGAAGATTAATAACGTTATTATTTAAGTCTCAAAAAGGGCGATTAATCAAATTAATCGCCCTTTTTATTACTGATAAATAAAATTACTAATTCTTACTTAAATCAAGATGTAAATTATGTAGATGCTTATGCATATCACCTACATTTTTCGTGCTATCAATAATTTCCTGAATTTTATTTTTTCTTTCCGCGGTTGTTAAGTGAGGAGTTAAATCAGAAACCATTCGAAGTAACATTACTTCATGAAGACCATGAACTGGTAAATGACAAACATTAGGAGTCTTCGCCTCTTTTTTAGGGAAATTTTTGTCATGAGGAACCTTAAGCTCAACATCATCTTTTCTTGCCTCTTCATTTGTAAAAACCCCTTCAAATGTAGGTGCATTATTTGTACGCTCTCCTAATCCCCATTTTGATTTCGGAATCCCTAACCAATGTAAAATAGTTGCTAATATAGAAGTTGAACAATAAGAATAAGAATTACAATGATCTTTTTCAGCTCTAAATACCGTGTTTTTAGCGATATGCGGTGAAGCAAGTATTGTCGGTATTCTTACTCCCATTATATCAAAATCAAAACCTCCAACAGAATCATTAGCATAAGGATTTACAGCGTAAGGTGGCGGTACATGGTCTGGTAGACCTCCATGCTCATCAAATGTAACTACCAAAAGCGTATTATCTCTATACTCACTATTTTGAATAGCATCATATATCTTCTTTAAATCTCTCTCTCCAGGTATCAAATCATTACCAGGATGATATGATGTAGACCCCGAAGTAGCACACCATATCGGTTCTAAATAAGCAAATTTTGGTAATGTTCCATTTTCTAAATCAGAATAAAATTGATTTATACTTGGAGCATGTGTCTCAACATCAAATGGCCCATCTATAGATGGTATTTGACCTTTTAAAAATAGATTATAAGTAAACTTACAGTTTATCCATTCTATGGAATTATAAATTCTAAAATCGGAAATTCCATTACTCCATAAGGTTTTCCAAATGGATGGTCGGTGAGCAAATTCAGACCATTCGGTATAAGTTGCCCCATTCTGAAAATTATTTAGATGCCCAAGTGAATTTCCAGTAAGTGAAAAAGCTCTATTAACATCTGTACCTCCAGGCATTGAACAAAACCAATCATCAGAAATGGCAAAATGTTCTGCTAATCCATTCAACACAGGTAATTGTTCTTTAGAGTAACCTTCCATTACTTCTAATGTGCCGTTATTCCAAGCAAAGCCTCCCATGTCAGGAGTTTTCTTTTCATAGTAGTCATTAATATCATTGTAAAACATCTGACGCAAAGTATCCGAATTATCATGATATGGATCCTGTTGGTCAAGATCAAGAACAATATCATCACTTAGTATCCCCTTATTAAACTTAGTAATCTTATGATCCTTAGTAATACTTCCAAAAGGGGCTTTAGAATCGCTAGCTTTTATTCCGTCCCATCGTAAACAAGTCCTATCATTCTCTTTATCATATACAACTCCTGTTAAAGTTTGATTACCGTCATTTAT
>JABSPR010000243.1 GCA_013214975.1 Flavobacteriales bacterium | reverse complement strand
TGGTTTAAGTTATCTGGGGAGTTGTTCCAATATGTGATTGTTTCATTTCCAGTAATAATATCACTGGAATCGTTAATAGAAGCTTTGATGTCGTAGTGAACATCTTGTTGCCAATACCCCTCGAAAGGTAACTTGTTTTTCCAGTAATGTGGATTGCTTTTTAGATTGTACGAATTGGGTTTGTTTAAAGGGTCGTATTCCGAACCGATAACCGTAGATGCACATAGAAGAGTTAATAATAGGAGGTGTGTGAATTCACTTTTCATATTAATCTAAAATGTCTTTTTTCTTAGCACTCCCAATACTGGCATTTAATTCAAATCCGATAAGGAGGATGAACGAATTTATAAATAACCATAATAGAATCACTATAAGAGTCCCTATAGACCCATATAGCTTGTTGTACTGTCCGAAGTTGTTAATAAAGTAAGCAAAGCCCATAGAGACGATTATTGTAAGTACAGTGGCTAAGGTGGAGCCGGCCGAAATAAATCTCCAGTTTTTAGTTTTGGCTGGTCCGAAATAATAGAGCAGAGATATTCCAAAGAAAAATAGCGATAACATGATGAGCCATTTACCTAGCATTATGGCATAAATATAAATGTCACTATCTATACGTGTCATTTCGCCAAGGTATTGAATAGCTATTTCGCTGAATACTAGTAATGAAATAGAAACGACAAGAAGAAGCAAGAGTGTGAACGTTAGTAGGATAGCTGATACTCGTTGCATTAATCCACTTCGTTGCTCTGTTATATTGTAACTATTGTTGAAGGCATTTATCATAGATGCCACTCCATTTGTCGAGAAATAAGCGGCCATAATAAACCCAAAAGAAAGTAGGCCTCCTCGTGGTCTATTTATGATATCCATTAAGGTGGTTTTTGTTATTTCGAAAGCTTCTTTGGGCATAATATCCTCAAGTAAATCGATTAGTAAAGCTTGGAAGTTATCTATAGGGATATAAGCTATGAGAGTAAACAAGAAGATGATTCCAGGAAATATTGCAATAAAAAAGTTAAATGCCAATGCAGAAGCGTTGGTGCTTAAGTCACCATTTTGAATACCTCTAATAAAAAACTTGAGTACACTTAAAAACGGAATGCCATTAAATCCAGGCAAAACGAGTTTATTTAATACAGAAAGAACCCTTTCTACAAAAGGGTTTTTCAGGATTCTATCTTTTAAAGTATTAGTCATTGATTGCTCTAAGGCTAATATCTAGGCTAGTATAAGAATGAGTAAGGGCACCTACAGAAATAAAGTCTACGCCACATTTTGCGTATTCCACAATTGTGCTTTTTGTTATGTTGCCAGAAGATTCTGTTTCATATCGACCATCAATTAAAGTAACAGCCTTTGAGGTTTGCTCATAATTGAAATTGTCTAGCATTATACGATTAACACCTCCTTCATTCAATATTTCTTGCACTTCCGTCAAATTTCTTGATTCAACTTCTATAGGGATGTTCAAGTTATTAGTACTCAAATAAGCTTTGGTCTTAATAATAGCTTGAGAAATGCCGCCACAGTAATCGACATGATTGTTTTTAATCATAACCATGTCGTATAACCCAAAACGATGATTGTTGCCTCCTCCAATTTTAACTGCTTCTTTCTCAAGTAGTCTAAATCCGGGAGTTGTTTTTCTAGTATCTAAGATTTTTGTTTCATATGGTTCGAGAAGTTTAACGTATTCGCTAGTTAACGTTGCTACACCACTCATCCTTTGCAAGCAATTTAAAACCAGTCGTTCTGCTTTCAATATAGAAAGGCTTGAGCCTTTAACAGTGAGAACGATATCTCCGTTAGCAACAGTTTCGCCATCATTAACAATATGCGATATAATAAGATTTTCATCTACCGTTTTTAAAACGGCTTCGGCAACTTTAAGTCCAGCTATAATTCCAGGTTCTTTAATAAGAATCTTTGCTTCACCTATTTCTGAAGCTGAAACACAGGCCATTGAAGTATGGTCTCCGTTTCCGATGTCTTCTTTTAATGCGTTCTCTATAAAGTCAGATAAGTTCATGCGGATAGCTGTAGCTACTCTTCTTCTTCGATGCTAATTTCTTGTATAGTCACTTTATTCTTATTGCCTCTTAGATAGATGTAAACTCTGAAATCAGATGACTTGCTCTTTAAAGTGCCTATATAATATTTTATATCGTTTGCAGAATTACCTTCATGTACTACATGAAATGATTCTGGACGGTGGCTATCAAAAAAATCTTTTAAAATTAATTTGGCTTGAGAAGAGCTGTAGGAATTAGCTTTATCCATGATTTTCAGATCGATATTGCTGTCAAAATATTTACTTAATTCATTAGCACTTCCAGTCTTCATGGCCAATTTAATACTGTTCAGTACTTCATTTTGCCCAAATGATATTTGGCTTATAAATAAAAAAAGAATGAAGACTAGTCTTTTCATGCTTGATACTTTCTAAACTTGCACGGATATTTGTTTGAAATTTGAACTGGATGCAAATTTAATCCTTCTAATTTAATAAAATGAAAGTTACTCTCTTGGTCGTAGGTAAAACAGAAAAAGGTCCCATAAATGATGCCATAAATATTTATAAAGACAGGTTGAAACACTATATACCATTTGAGATGGTTGAGCTAGTGGTAAAGAAGAAAGGAGGGGAGAAAGAAGACTTTATAAAACTTGAAGGGACAGCCATATTAAAAATGGTTAAAGCAACTGATTATGTCGTATTGCTCGATAATAGTGGGAAGGAGTACTCTTCGGAGGCCTTTGCACGTAAAATTCAAAGTTATGCAAACAGGGGAATTAGTAATTGCATTTTTATTATTGGAGGTGCCTTTGGATTTCATGAATCAGTAGTGGCAAGATCATCGGAGAAGGTATCCTTGTCTCAGATGACTTTTTCTCACCAAATGGTGCGCTTATTTTTTACCGAACAACTTTATCGAGGAATGACTATTCTAAAAGGCGAATCATATCACCATTAATCATTAAGAAGCCGATTGTATATGGTGGCGTACTTTTCTACTCCATCATTAAGGTTGTAATACGCCAGTGCTGATTTACGTAGGTCTACGGGTGAGGTGCTGGTTAGTTTATCGATATCCTTGATTACTTGACTGAATTCGTCGTTCGTAAATTTATCTACAAGTTTACCCATTGTGTATTTTTTAAAGAGTAATTCCTGATCACCGATGTTGGTGTTTGCAACTACAGGTATACCCATTCCAAGTATCTCCGCCAATTTGGTTGCAGAAGAACCCTTTTTTGAATAGAGTGGCTTGATGAAAAATAAAGAAAACGAGCTGGTACTCAAGAGTAGTGGTACTTCTTTTCGTTGCGCCGACTTTACAATAATGTTATTTGGATCTATTCCTTTACTTACAGCAACTGGATAGATTGAATTTGGAGATGCATCACTGATAACAAGGAATTTAGCATTTGGCTTTGCTTGTAGAAGTATCTTGTAAAATTGCAGCATCTCTTCGATCATATACCAAGTTCCAATAGAGCCGAGGTAAGACATAACAAAATCATCTTTGGAAAGATTTAACTCTTCTCGAAGTTCTTGTGCTTTATCTTCTTCAATATTTTCATAAGAGAAAAGATCAAGGTCTGCACAGCATGGAATAACTGTGATATTTAATTCATTGCCATTTAAACTATCCCATGATAATATTTCATCTTTTCCTGTTTCTGTTAAACTTACAATGGCATCTGAGTTTTTTAAATATTCTAATTCAAGCTTTTTATACATAGAAAATAACAAACGATGTATCAAATTTGATTTTTGCCAGATATTACCATCAATACGTTCATCTACCCAAAAGCCTCTCATGTCGAATAGAAATTTAACTTTCAGCTTGCTCTGAGCATGTAATGCTGCTTGAGCAGCTATATAACTTCTTGCATGAATAAGTTTAATGCCTCTTGCATCGCATATTTCTAGCGCTTTTTTCTTGAGATTTTTAACATTAAGATAGGAAGAAATAAATTTGGGTGAACTGTAGAATGTGATTGGAGCCCAATCTATCTTGTTTTGCGAAAGCATGATATTAATATGCTCTTTGTGTAAGTTATAGTTTGCTTTCTTTTCACATGATAATAATGTAATTCGAAACCCTCTTTTAGACAGCCCTATTAAATAAGGTATAACCTGCGATTGACCAAGAGGGTCGGTCATGCCGTCGTAAGAAATATACAGCACATTCATCTTTGAAAGTTACTACAATTGATAACATTACCTCTACGGAAGGTGTGTATAATTTATATTTTAAAAGGATAAGATGAATTGAAAAAGTATTCTTCTTGTGTTATGCTATATTTGGAGAACTAACGAATGAAATACAGTGAAATACTTTAGTTACATAGATTTAATCTCTGGACCGGTTTATATGTTGATAGCATTGCTAATCGCTTACTCTGTAAAAAATAGAAATCAAGATTCAGTCTCAATTTATAAGTATCTCGTTCCTGGTCTTCTAATGAAAATTGGTGGTGGTATTTTCTTATGTTTAATTTACTCCCTATACTATGGAGGAGGCGATACTATTCAATACTTTAATTCAGCTGCCACGTTGAGTAATTTATTATACCATGATCCTTCGGGATACTTCTCTTTAATCTTTAAGGGTAATACAGCTCAGAATTGGTCATATTTTAACCACACCACTGGCTGGCCGACTTCATATATGTACAGAGACATGAAAACATTTATTGTTTGTGAAATATATAGTCCATTAGCCTTTATTTCATTTAATTCCTATATCGGCACAACTGTTTTAACGGCTGCCCTATCTTATATAGGTGTTTGGAAACTATATATTCTTCTTGCTGGTTTGTATCCAGAATTAAAGAAATCGTTTGCTTTAGCTTTTCTATTTGTTCCATCTGTGATTTTTTGGGGTTCCGGAATGTTAAAGGATACGATAACGTTTTCAGCTCTTTGTTGGTTCATCACTTCTTTTTACTCGATTTTTCTTCAAAAGAAGAAAGTTTTGTTGAGTATTTTAAGCCTTTTGGTAAGTGGATCTGCAATAATTATTATCAAACCTTATATTCTAATTGCATTAGTAACTGGGTTATTGGTCTTAGCGTTTTTTAGAAGAATTAAAAAAATCAAGAATTCTTTCCTTCGAGCTATAGTTGCGCCAATATTACTAGTCGCATTTGCGTCGTTTTCTATATTAATAATGGTAGAGTTAGGTGGTGTTTTAGGTCGTTATTCCGCCGATAATATGTTAGAAACTGCACAGGAAACTCAAATTGATTTAAAAAGACAAGTATACTCGGGGCATTCTTTTAATTTAGGTGAATTCGATGCAACTTACTTTGGGGTTTTTGAAAAGGCACCTCAGGCTATAATAGCTGGATTATTTAGACCTTTTATTTGGGAAGCAGGTAATATTGTAATGCTATTATCTGCTTTTGAAAATTTAGCACTTTTGATATTTACAGTATACTTAATATTAAAAATAAGACCTGTGCGGATATTTCGATTAATTATTAATGACCCGTTTTTAATTTTCTGCTTGGTGTTTTCTCTCACTTTTGCGTTTGCTATTGGTTTGGCTTCGTCAAATTTCGGTTCTTTAGTTAGATACAAAATCCCCTTGATTCCATTTTATATATGCTGGTTGTTAATTACTTGGTCAAGCCACATTGGGAATGAAAGAGAGTGGGAAGATTAATTGGAATAGCCTGAAAACCATTTTTGAATTAGGATTACTAACCAAATCCTATTGTACAAATAATCTTTCCCGTTTAAGAAGTCTGAGATTAGTTTTTCAATGAAAACGTAATTGAAAAGACCCATTTCTTCTATCTTCTTCTGAGATAAGTAATTATCAATTAAATAATACAGATCGGCTTTTAGCCAGCTTCCCAGTGGGATAGAAAATCCTTGCTTAGGTCTATTAAATAAATCCTTTGGTGCGTAGTCGTGAAGTATGTCCTTTAAAATTGACTTCGATACACCCTTATTTTCTTTAAGTTTTTCATCAATGTTAACGGCATATTCTACGATGCGGTGATCAAGAAGAGGTGTTCTTGCTTCTAGTCCATGTAGCATGCTAGCTCGATCTACCTTAACAAGAAGGTCATCTTTTAAATAGGAGTTTATATCAAATAAGGCTTGTTTCTCCTTAGCGCTTACTTCTCTTTTAAAATTATACTCCTCTGAATTAATAGGGCTATTTGTTGCTTGGACTAATATTTCTTTTGCTTCTAATTCCGTAAAATAATATTGTTCCTGGGAAAATATATGGCTTGCTATCTTGGAAGGGTCGATGTCGCTGAACATCTCTGAGGCTCTTTGCATACGGTTATTCCCAAGTCTTAGAATCTGTTTAATGGGCTTTTTAAGAGATTTGACAATAGGTCGATTTAATCGTGTAGCCCATTTGTAAGCTCCGTATCCCATAAAAAGCTCATCGCCACCATCACCAGAAAGAACCATCTTAACTTCTTCTTTTGCCAGCCCTGATACAATGTTCAATAAGAAACCAGAGGAATCTGCAAAGGGTTCATCAAAACAATTCATGAAGGGTTCAATCTTGTTTTTGATGTCTTTCACGCTAACCATTAACTCGTGATGGTCTGTTCCCAAATGTTTGGATATCTTCTTTGCATGCTTGGATTCATCCTTTTCGGAATCTTTTATTCCAAGAGAAAACGTTTTAATGGGTTTGGATTTTAAAGATTGCGCAACTGCAGTGATCAGACTTGAATCGATTCCTCCACTTAAGAAAGTGCCATAAGGGACATCGCTCATCATGCGGTACTCAACAGAACTTTGGATTAATTTGGTTAATTCGGATTTCGTCTTTTTATAATCATTGTGGGTTTCTGGAGATATTAAGCTGTTGATATCCCATCGTTTTTCTATGGAGAGTTTCCCTTCTTTAAATATGCCAACACTACCAGCTGGAAATTTCTTTAAATTCTTATAAATAGTATTTGGCTCAGCGATATATCCAAGATGAAGAAATTCTACAACCATTTTCCGGTCTGGTTCGGCCATTTTCTTTATTTGATCGCAAGCTAATATCCCTTTTATTTCGGAGCAGAAGGAGAAAATTTCGTTTGTTGAATAATAAAACAAAGGCTTAATACCCATTCTGTCTCTGAATAAGTAGAGTTCATCAGTCATGGTGTCGTATACAGAAAAGGCGAACATGCCATTTAGCCTCTCGTAGCAGTCTACTCCCCATCTTATAAAAGCTTCAAGTAATACTTCCGTATCGGAAGATGTTTTAAACTCAATATTTAGCTCTTTTGATAATTCTTTATAGTTGTAAATTTCTCCATTGAAAACTATAATATATCTTCTGTCTGAAGAATACATAGGTTGGTGCGCTGTACTATTGGTATCAATTATACTTAATCTCGCATGACCGAGAGCAATATTGTTACAAATGATACTATGCTCATTGTCAGGTCCTCTATGCCCAATAGTAGAAACCATGCCTTCGATTTCATTTAATCTAGGTTCGCTAATGAAATTGTATATCCCTGCAATGCCGCACATGATGCTAATGTATTTATTTTTTAGCGTGGAATAAAGACAGAATTGAATTTGTATTAGCAATTAGCCTCGAATATGGCATTACTTAATAGAATTTGCTTTTTGTAAGTGGGTAACTAGCTGGTTCGTTGGTATACTTGTAATCCTTTGCTGCTTTCAAATACCTTTTTCAGGTCTTTGGTAATACATTCTAAACAGAATTTAGGATTTACGATTCTATTATATGGACTGATAATAATGTATTTAAACTCTAATATGTCATCTACTCCTTTCTGATCCATTATCCAATCGGAATAGGCAGTAGTAGTTTTGCTTATTAAATCTGGTGATAGCTTATCTCTAAGAGAATAGAAGTAAACGAGTTCAAAGAGGCGTAGCATTGTTTTCTTGTAGGATGGAGATTCGTTTATTTTTCGGTGAGAATCCATTGTTGTTAGTAATGTATCGAGAGATTCAGGCTCTACTTTGAAAAATGAAAGTGTTTGGAAAAATCTCTTTCTTCTTTCTTTCTCACCAACTTGACTTCTTCCTCTGGCTGGGTTGAACGTGCGTAAGTTGGTGTAAGCTGGTAAATGTAAAATGACATCAGGGTCTAACGTTATGAAGTTTTCCGCCGATGAAGTGTTCGTGTTAAACCATTCTGCTAATTCTATAATGCCTGTATTGTCGTTAAATGCGTTTGAACTCTTAGCTACGGCATTAATTCTATGTGTAGAGGTGGCCAAAAGAATGATTAGAATGCCACAAAACCAGATCCAATCACTTTTTTTATATAAAGTTCTTAGTATAATAGATGGGATTTCGAACTGAAATAATTTTTTATCAAAAAAACCGATGGAGATGCTTTTTCTTTTTACCATTTCCGTGAAAATTTGGTGAAGAAGAATTGCGCTAGCACAATAGTATATTGTTGCACCACCCCGATAAAAAACTCGATCAGAAAAGAATCCTCCATTGATTAGGAAAGCAAATGTGAATGCTATGGCTTGCCCAATTAGTAACGTGAAAAGAAATTCTGATTTAGAAGATTGACTGTTTTTTATCCTCGATCCCCATAAAACGCCTATTACCACTATAAAAGCCATAAGAGATATAGACAAAGGAAGCCTCGTCGAGAACTTCGTTTCTTTGATCATACTGAATATATCATCATAATAGCTGGTAGATTCCCAAAAGGGTAAGGCCAAATGATATAATGATACACTTGAGATAAATAAACTGCCCAATAGATAGGGGATAAATTTAATCGATTCCGCTCTGTGAAATAGGAACCCTGCGGCTATTATCCCATATCCTAAATAGATAAGTATTGGGTATGTGAAAGCTAGTATAGCTAGGCAGAGCATGAGAGCTATAGCTTTTAATATAGAATTTTGATTCGAAGGGTTTATGACATACTTATAATAGGAATAGGTAAATAGTAAAGAGATCGTGTTCGTGATTGAAATATTAGGAATTCTATAAAACTCGTTGCCAATTTTAGGATTTAGAGGTATTTCGGTATGCCAGCCGATCATTAACTGAGCGATACTCCATAAAAATTCTTTTATCCAAAGTGGTAATAGCCAAACATCTATAAAGCCATAAAATAGAACAATCGATAATGCCAGAAATATGGAGACAAGTTTCCTCTGAATGAAAAGGAATAGAAATATAAAGATTAAAAGAAAATTAATTGCTGGCCAAAAGATAATGTTAAAGCCATAAGCAAAATTCACATTATCGGAATACAGGAAGGGGAGGGCAGCAATAGAATAACTTATAAAGAGGGAATAAGATACATGAGTAGGTTTCTTATCATGTTCTTTAACATCAGATTCAATAAATGGAATATTACCTTCTGCAAATTTTTTAATATGTGTGTAGTAGTGATAGTTGTCACTTTGAGCACCTGGTCCATATTTAATAGCCTGATACTCATAGTTTAAGTTTTGAACAGAACGTATGCTATTGAAAAGAAAGGAGCAACTGAAAATAAAGCTCACAACTAACGCGCAGAAAATAACTAACCAGTATTTATTTATCAGATCAAAGAGCTGTGGCATAAATGAATCGGCTTCTATTTTTCGATATGCGATATTAGTTCTTCGTATGAATACTTCTTCTTTATTTTACCCGATTCGAGTTCGTAAATTTCATCGCAGAATTTAAGAGAACTAATTCTATGGGCGATAGAAATGATAGTGATTCCACTGTCTGAAAGGTTCTGTATCGTATCAAGTATTTCCGCTTCCACCTCGGAATCTAACGAGCTAGTTGCTTCGTCCAAAATTAATATTTGAGGTTCTTTATATAAAGCTCTTGCAATCGCTATACGCTGTTTTTGGCCACCTGAAATCCTTCCCCCAAATTCGCCAACATTGGTATTGATACCATTAGGAAGTTCGTTTATTAAACTAGCTAACCGAGCTTGCTTAATACACTTTTCTAATTTATTCATATTTATTTCTTCCAAAGAAAATCCAAAGGCGATATTTTCTGCAAGAGTTGCATCTAGAAGGTAAGAGTCTTGTTGAACATAGCCTGTCATGTTTCTCCAAGAACGCAATGTTCTTTTGTTTAGCGCTTTACCGTCAACTTTGAATACTCCTTTATGATTATCTATTAGCCTTAAGATAATATTTACCAATGTTGTTTTCCCTGAGCCTGATGGACCGATTAGCCCTATACTTTGTTCTTTTTTTATAGTCAGATTAAAATTATTTAATACGGATTCTTCTTTTTCGGGGTATTTGAAACATATGCCTTCTAGCGTAATCTCTTCTTCGAAGATCAGATTGGTATTGTCATTTTCAGAATGAGTCGATTCGTCAGTTGAAAAGGGATCTTGTTCTTGTAGTATGTCAAGAACGTAGCTCGCATTTTTAAGCCTAAGTATTGCCGCCATTATTCTGTTTGTTGACGGCATAATACGATATGCGGCAACCGCGAACAGAATTAAAAATTCTCCTAATACTTTTCTGTCACCATTTGTCATAATAAAATATGCAAACAGAAAAGAAATAAAACCAATAGATGCTATTTCGATTATTCTAATAGGAAATGATTCTACCACATAAACCTTGGTTAGAAGATCAAAATATCTCTTGAGAGATTTCTTGCTTCGGCTTACAAAATAATCTTCACGATTAGTAAGCTTAACATCGATGTAACCATGGATTGCTTCAAATATACTTTTGTAGGTTACCGGTGATACTTCATTTCGTTCTTTTCCATAGCTGGCCAATCTATTCTTCACAATATTGTAAAACCAGGCTAGTATAGGAATGAAAACAAGTAGTACAATCATGAAAACAGTTAAATCGTATGATACTATTCCGACAGCTATTAGAAATATAATAACGAACTCAGATGTGATCGAAATTAGTGGAAGCATTATATCAAAGGAAAATGCTTGAGGCACGTTTGCTATATCCCGTGTAATAATATTAGAATTCGTGTTTTTAAAGTAGTGGAAGCTACGATCTAAGTATTTTTCAAACTGTTGTTTAGTTAACGCAGCTGAAAGCGTATTTGAGAAATTTGTTTGAACATAGTTTATGAAAACACCAATGAGGTTTTTAAGTGTAAATACTAACATGGTAAAGCCAATTAGAGAGAGAAGAAAATTGTCTTCTGATTTAAAGTGAAGACTTTTATATGCATATGAAAGAAATTTATTTGTGTGAATTAAGGAGTTATCGTTTGCCATTGATATTAACGGAAAGATTAGTGCTAATCCCACAACTTCAACAAAGCCATTCGCGACAGTAAGAAGAAATACTCTCTTTGCTTTTTCCTTAAACTCTTTGTTTAGGATGGTGTTAGTCCCTTTTATAGTTTTGAAATATATGTTGTCTCTCAATCCCATATTAAAACTTATTTATAACGGGAGTTAATGAGTTGAACAAAATTACGTAGACCTTTTTGTTTAATTGTTCATTCCTATACATGAGTTGCAAGGTAACGAAAGTGCAAATAGCTCTACTACTCATCCAATTTTATTTAATATCTAATTCTAATTACAGTTAATACTACTTGTCTCTTATGATTTCTTTATAGAAATCGAAGTATTCCTGTGCTTTCGTCTTTATATTAAAACGGGCGGAATATTCTATCCCGTTAGCTGACATTTTGGTGTACAAAGAATTTGAAGTCATTATCTCCTTAATTCGTTCAGCAAATGTTTCTGGATTTTGTTCTTCGATAAAGAATCCATTAAAGTAGTTTTCAATAAGCCCTATGTTTCCTTTGCCATTAAGGGTTACTATTGGTAATCCTGATGCCATTGCTTCCAAAAACACTAATCCAAATGGCTCATATGTGGCGGTATGAAGGTAGATATCACTTTTCAATAAGAAGTCTTGTACATTGCTTACGTTACCATGGCAGGTGATATTTGTTGTTAGTTTATTAGAGATAATTTTTCCCTCAATACTTTTTAGAAGAGGGCCATCACCTAATAAATCGATTTTGAAATCAAGGCCAAGATCACGTAGTTTAATTCCTATATCAATTATTAGTGCTTGATTTTTTTTCTTGACGAAACTTCCGGTATTTACAATTCTTATTTTCTGATTTGGAGAAATTTTTCTTGTAGATTTATTATGAAATGAGCTGTAGTTAAATCCATATTGAATAATGCGAACATTTTTTGCTAGATCTCGCGGGAGAGAAGCTTTATAGAAATCCTCCGTATGTGGTGAATTTGCAATGAAATAAGTAGGATGCTTTTTATATTTCTTGGATATCAACGTCCATTTTTCATAGAAATTAAGTGCTAGTTTTTTTTTAAATAATGTACTGAAGGATAGGTTTTTAAATTGAAACATATTGTCATGGCCATGGCAAACAAAGGCAATATTCGGATTCAGTTTTTCTAGAGTTAGATATTCGGATAAGAATAAGTTTGAGTGAATGATATGAGGTTTAAACTGATCAATTAAAGCATGGTATTTTGGCGTGTGTGTGCCATCTTTAAAGGTGCTTCCTTTGAAATCAATACATGTAATATTTAAATTGTTTGATATTTCCAGGTATTCGTTAGAGGGGAATAATGTTGCAATGCATATCTCCGTTTCTGTAAGCTGATTTAATTCACAGCATAAATCTATAATAGCTCTTTCTGCTCCACCTTTAGAGAGGTCGTTTATAAGGTATAAAATTTTTAATTTACTTGGCATTAACTTAGTCCATAGGTATTATCCCATTGGTATTTATTATAATTCCATTTTTCAGGTCAGACCTATTCGCAGTTGTGATTTTTTCTTTTCCTTGCCATGGAGCTGTAGTG
>JABSPR010000242.1 GCA_013214975.1 Flavobacteriales bacterium | reverse complement strand
GAATTGCCGGTTGGAATGAGCAAGGAAGATGTAGAGAAAGAAGTCTTGGCATCCGCAGATAGCGTAAAATGGCTGGAAGGAAAATCGCCTAAGAAAGTTATCGTTGTTCCGAACCGAATTGTGAACGTAGTCGTTTAGAAGAATCAGAGCTTGGTACAGATGTTGCATAATATCAGAAAACATATAAAATATATGATGATGAGAGCGATTTCGACGTTTGTAACATTGGTAATTATCTTAGGTAGTATATCTACAGCGCAAGGCTATCGCAATGTCTACGATAATCAATTTGCACAAGGAGAGAAACTTATTTATCGGGTCCATTATGGCATTGTAGAAGCTGGTGAAGTTGTTTTAGAAGTAAAGAAAGAACAGAACAAACTTCAGAATCGAGATGTTTTTCACATGGTGGGTTTGGGCTACTCTACCGGAATGTTTAATTGGTTTTATAAAATTCAAGATCGTTATGAAACTTATATAGATAAAGAGGCCATTATACCCCTTAAATTTATTAGACGTGTAAATGAGGGCGGTTTTAAAATCACAAGAGATATCGAGTTTGATCAGTTAGCACATACTGCTGTAGATCGTAAAGGAACGCATGAAGTACCGAGCAATGTGCAAGATTTACTTTCCGCATTTTATTATGCAAGGTGCTTAGATTTCGAAAATGCCGAAGTTGGTGATATCTTTCCTATTAATACATTTTTAGATCATGAGGTGTTTGGTATGAATATAAAATACCTTGGAAAAGAAGTTATGAAAAACGGGTTAGGTACATTCAATTGCCTTAAGCTTAGGCCAATGTTACAAGAAGGGCGAGTGTTTAAGGAAGAAGAGGACATGACAATATGGGTGACTGCCGATAAAAACCATATACCTATTCGATTGCAAACAGATATTTTTATTGGCTCCATCCGAATGGATTTGAAAAAGTATTTTGGAGTAGCAAATTCTTTGGCTAGAGTTAATAAATAACCTTTCCAACAATCAGATTGTGAATATCTCCTAGGAAAGTCAGAAACGTCGTCCTCTTTAATCTATAATATTGCACAATCTCACCATGTGCAACGTTGACTATAGAGTAGAATATTTTGAAGAAGTTCTGGAGTAGAATAATTGTCACTTGTTTATTTGGTATCGTAATAGGGTCTATCTTGTTAGCTTCCAAAGAAGAAGATAACGACGTTGAATCTTTGGCTACAGAAATAATCGATGAGATTGATTCTGTATTTACAATTGCTGAAGACGCTCCTGAAGTACCTCCTGTTTTTCGATACGGAATAAATAATGAAGATTATAAAATCAAGGAAGGCAAAATAGGGAAGAACGAGAACCTGTCTATTATTCTTAGAAGGTATGGGGTATCTCATCTTAATATAGATCGAATCGCTCGTAAATCTACTGACGTATTTAACCTTAGAAGGATTAAGCAAGGGAAAAAGTACAGTGTTTTTTATACAGAAGATTCCGTTAAACAAGCACAACTTGTAGTGTATCAGGATAACGCAATTGATTTCTATGTTTTCGATTTGCGTGATACGATGAGTGTTTACAAAGGAGCGAAAGAGGTTACTCTCGAAAGAAAAACAGCCGCTGGAATTAT
>JABSPR010000241.1 GCA_013214975.1 Flavobacteriales bacterium | reverse complement strand
TTACTTCTTACGTTGAAAACTGTATCATCCTCAAAAATCAAATACTGACCTTTAATTCCACAGAGCTTTCCTGAATAGGTCGGGGTTTTGGCAAGGTTTAAGCTTTTTACTTTCTCCGGATATTTCAATACAGGGAAATCAAGGAGAGTGGGTGACGTATCATCTGAAGCCACGTACTGCTTTACTTCATTCGGAATAAGGTGAACTAATCGTTTTTTTGCATCCAATAGACTTTTAGGTTCTATGTCGTTTTTTAACATTTTACGCCAATTCGTTTTATCGGCAACATGCCCTTTTAGTGCGACTTCCGCAATACCCGCTAAATATCGATTAGGAGTTTCAATGATCTCTAATGCTTCGTTTGCACCTTGATCAATCCATCGGGTAGGAACTTGCCCTTTTCGTGTTACACCTACCTTTATTTCACTACTGAGTGCTAGATATACTATATGGGGCTTTAGTTGAACTTGTTCTTCATAGGCAAGATCCCTTTCTTCTATTCCCAAATGAGCTTTTGAAAGTTCTGGTCTCATTATCCAATCTGCCATTTGAGGAAGGGCATAGAAACAGTCGTAACAATGTCCTTGTCTAAAGGTTTTCTTATCACTACCACAGTTTAAGCATCGATATCCGCAGAAGTTTATTTCAATAGTTTCTCCTAATAGCGAGTTTACATACACTTCATCTTTTTCTGATTTTAAAAAATATTGAATTGGAGACCCAATCTCCGTTCTCATTTTAGTTAACACATCTTTGAAAATCATAACTGTATGTAATTAAGATTTGAAGTTAATATTTAATAATCAGTCTGTTTCGTTAGAATAGACTATTTGTTGAATACAAGTAGAAGTTGGTACGCTTATCTACCTAAGATTAATACTTCTTAAGTACATGCATTTTTGTAAATCTAAATTAGGACTTAATTTATCTAACCTTTACATAAGAAGGGCGTAACGCCAACTTCAAAATAGAATTAAACGAATGATTGGTTGTTATTGCAGCGCATTTTTATTTGTTCCGAGTGTTCCTATGTATGTTGTTCATGCTATGCGGAGTTTTTTTATTCAAAACGGTTTTAAAATTAATAAATAGGTATATGATATTTAACAAAAATGTACTATCAATTCTTAGCATTGCCATAATAGTTATGCTCTGCTCGAGTGTGTATGCCTAACAGGGTTGTATGGATCCTCAGGCGATGAACTTCGATCCAATTGCGACCATTTAGGATAGCAGTTGTGTATATGATTCAATAACAGTATTTGGTTGCACAGATGCTATGGCAGTTAATTTTGATCCGATGGGCTTCATCAAATTGATGTTAGTAATCTAAGCTCTGATATATACACTTTGCAACTTCAAGATAGAAATGGATGGAGGTATACCCGAAACTTTGTTAAAGTAGATTAATAGATAATTATTAACTTAAGGGTAGGCATGTTGTCTACCTTTTTTTTGAATTCGTTTGAAGTCATTCTTTACTTTATTGGTCTCAAAAAGAGTTAAAACTATGCACTTTCAGTGCATCTCGCTTTAGCTTCTAAAGATGTTCATCTTTGTTATGTGCAAAATCAACGAACATCTGGTCATACTGTTTCACGTTTAACTGTTCATATTGTTTGGGCAAGGAAATATAGATATTCGGTTT
>JABSPR010000240.1 GCA_013214975.1 Flavobacteriales bacterium | reverse complement strand
GTGCACGGATCATTCCGCCTGTTTCTAGCGCCAACCCATTTCTTTCTGTAGTCAGGTTGTACGCAATCATGTCTTCCCATTTGAGTGCTTCTACAAGCTGGAAATCAATTTCACCTTTAACTGGATTTCCGTTCTTATCAATGAATGCATCGGTTGGAATAATTACAAGTGTTCCGTCATCGCCTAAAATTGCAGCGCCGTCAGCAACTTGAACAGGAGTATGTTGGACGTCCAATGGAATCCAAGTGCTCAATAGTTCTACTTTTGGCATTGGAGGTGAAGGCAGAGTAAGATCCGGTTCAACAATACATTTTGTATCTGGAAGATATGCAGGCTGAGCAATAGCAAGTTCTTTGGTAGTGTCTTCTACAACCGCAATTGGTTGAATTTCTTGAACCGGAAGCTTTTGTTCTGTCTTCTCAAAATTTTCTTTTTTTTCGGCCATGTTGCCAAAAAGGAAGAATGAAGCTGCCGTTACTAATGCAAGAAAAACGCCACCAATCGTCCATTTTCCTTTCCATGGTTTTCTTGGCGGGGTAGGAATGATCGCAGCAATTTCTGCTCTCAAAGCGCTTCGTTTATTGGCTTGTGTAAACAAGGGCTGAAATTCAACCATGCTTCGTAATTCTGGCGATGCTGCTATTTGTGCTTCAAAATCCTGAGCTTCCGACTGTGTCATAGAGCCACTTACGTATGATTCTACCAATTCGTATTGAGTTAATTCTGGTCTCATAGCTTAATGTGTTATAGGATTAGAAGTTTCTTGAGCGAGTTGATGTGCTTTCTGTAAACACTTGTATTTCTGTGTTTTGGCAGAATTAACGCTCGAAAAGCCTAGCTCCTTTGCTATGGACTCCATTGAGTTTTTATTGAAATAGAAAAGCTTAAATATCTGTTTACACTTTTCTGTGATCAGGTTTAGGATTGATTCTATCTTTTGCAGTTTTGCTTCTTTTTCAAAGTCGTAACTAAGATCTTCTTGAGAAACAATTAAAGTGTTGTTCCATTCGAGGTTCTTGTGTTTTTTAGAATCTCGAATTGCTCCCATAACGAGGAAACGATTAATTCCGTAAAGAAAAGTTGTGAGTTTTGAAGTAAGTTCAAAGTCAGGAGATTCAACTTTCTCGATAAAAAGAATTAAGCTGTCATTAAAGATTTCATTGGCAAGATTAGTGTTGCAACCGCTTTTTAATATTAAAGCTTTAATTTTCGGAAACTCTTTGTATAGAAAACGGATGACATTTTCACGCTGTCCTTTGCGAAGAGAGTGGATGATTTCTAGATCTGTCATGTTCTGGTTTTCTAATTAATGGCAAGGAAAAGAAAAGGTAACCTTTTTTGGTGTAATTATTAATTAGGAATTATAAGTGAGGGTGATTCTTAAATCAATTGGTAATTGAATTAAGAATCACAAACAAGAAATTAATAATTCCCCTAGTTTATTTAACAAAAAAAAATCCCAAATCAGCAGGGCCGATTTGGGATTTAAGAAGTGGCGTGGTGGTTATTT
>JABSPR010000239.1 GCA_013214975.1 Flavobacteriales bacterium | reverse complement strand
CTAAAAGTCATTTTGAAATGTATTTGGATGCAATGATGCAAGCCGATGCAAGTACGTTCGAAATTGATAATTTTATAAGATTAATTGAATCTGGAAATTCAATTCAATATTCACTTGATCAAATTAATATCGATAAAAGAGTAGCTGATTTCGTTACGTTTTCATTTTCAATCATTGACACGAACAAGGAACACCTAGTTGCTTCTGCATTTACTTTTGGACGAGAAGACGTAATTCCAGATATGTTTATTGAAATACTTAAAAATGCTGATTCTGAAAACAGGTCATATAGCAAGTTGACATATTACCTTGAAAGACATATAGAATTAGATGGGGATGAGCACGGTCCATTATCTCTTAATATGATTACAGAACTTTGTGGTAATGACGATCAAAAGTGGAACGAAACTTTAACAGTAGCCAAACAATCTTTACAGAAGAGAATTTTACTTTGGGATGCGATTAGTGATATGATTCAAAAAGGAAAACCAGCATATAACAAAGTATAAAAGGCATTAAAACGACCTTTTATTCAACCGTAATCAAGTTATATTCATTATTTCTCTCTCTCTGCTAATACTCGCCTTTAGTAAAACGACTTACTTTATTAAGTCCTTTTACATGTTCAATATATCGCCCTCTATTTATCATGAGGGTTAGTGTGTGATATCCGAAATTATCGCCTAAGAGGATAATGTAACGGGTAGTAATAGAGCGTCTTTTAGTCCATGAGCGAACTGCAAGTGTGAAAGACATTCCATGGTTTATTTCAATGTTTTTAAAGTTGGCACCGTAACCAGCACCTAAGCTAAATCCACTATCATTAAAAAAACTTTTTGTAGCTATATGCCCAATATTCATCTCGAAAAATACTGGTGCGACAACATAGGTGAAAGAAGATTTTATGTCTTTGAAATTGGGATGGGCCAACATTGATAGATGACTAGTAATAGAAGTAGAGAAATCCGTAGTGTGCATGAATAATGGAGTGTTGTGGCTGAATTCAACGTCAATCGAATAAAGTAATCGATCAAGATAAACACTGTTAAAGTCATATTGCAAGCCAATGCCAGAACAAAATTTATAACTCCCTAGGAAGTGGTTTTTTGCGACGTTCTGAGAGTATAAAGATGTATTTATTGCGACAACAGAAAGTGCAATCAAAAATAATCTCATCACTAAAAATCTTACGGTTTAGTATCCTTTACATTGTAATTCAATCACATGTCTCTATTCTGTAATAGAATAACATGCTCAATCTATACATCGAACATTTATGCTCTATGCAATATAATCTAAAAAGTAGGATTAAACAGGTATCGAAGCTTCAGAAGTCAATCTAGCAATGTCGACTTCTCCGTTATTTGTGATGAATTCTGCAACAGCATTTCCAACTACAGTAGTAGAGTAGTTAGTTATAGGGTCAATATCTTCCGTGCAAATTCCTTTTACAAGAATATAGTCAACTGCATTTCTAACATCTTTGGCTTCTTCCGATAATCCTAACGAATCTTCAAGTAGCATAGCCAGAGAAAGTATTGTAGCAATTGGATTTGCGATGCCTTTTCCCGTTGCTTGAGGATAAGAACCATGTACGGGCTCATATAGAGCTGTCTTAACTCCCATGGAAGCGGAAGGCAATAATCCGATAGAACCTGTAATAACACTTGCTTCATCAGATAGAATATCTCCAAATAAATTTTCAGTAACGATTACATCAAACCCTTTAGGATTTTGTATCAATTTCATGGCAGCATTATCAACGAACATGTAATCGACAGTTACTTTTGGATAGTCTTTCTCCATTTCTTGGATTGTTTCTCTCCAAAGTCTTGATGTTTCCAAAACATTTGCTTTATCTACAACTGTAAGGAGCTTTCTCCTATTCATCGCATATTGGAAACCAACCTTAGCAATTCTTGTAATCTCATCTTTAGAATAAACGCAAGTGTCTACAGCTACAGTGCCGTTTTCTCTTCTCTCTCTTGGTTCTCCGAAATAAAGGCCGCTAATTAGCTCTCTAACGATAACTAAATCAACACCCTCAACAATCTCATCTTTAAGTGGGGATTTGCCTTTGAGGATTTCAAAATTGATAACAGGTCTGATGTTAGCGAATAATCCAAGAGCTTTTCGAATTGCAAGAAGACCTTGTTCTGGTCTTACTTTTGCTTTTGGGTCGTTATCGTATTTAGGATCTCCGATTGCACCAAATAGAATAGCATCAGAATCTAGGCAGATATCTAAAGTTTCGGTGGGTAGGGCAGAGCCAGTTTCGTCAATTGCCGATGCGCCAATAAGACCTTTTGTTAAGGTGAATGTATGATTGTATTTTTTTTCTACAGCATATAATACATTGATCGCTTGGTCTACAATCTCTGGTCCGATACCATCTCCTGGTAATACAGCAATTTTCTTTTCCATCTATAAAGCGTTTTCGTAGGCGATAATATCGTCCTTGATATTTAATAAGTAATCGATATCGTCAAATCCGTTAAGTAAACAAGATTTTTTGTATCCGTTAATTTCAAAAGCCTCTTGATCTCCTGTAGATGAAATAGAAACCGTTTGAGCTTCTAGATCAACGTTTAACACTTCTTCGTTATTGTTTTCGAGAGCTGCAAAAATTTTAGCTAAAAAACCTTCTGATACTTGTACGGGTAGAAGGCCATTGTTTAATGCGTTGCTTTTGAATATGTCGGCATAAAAACTCGAAATCACAACTCGAAATCCAAAATCATAGATAGCCCATGCTGCATGTTCTCTACTCGATCCACATCCAAAGTTTTTTCCGGCAACTAAAATTTGTGCTCCTTTTGTATCTTGGTTTAATACGAAGTCTTCAACCATCTTACCTTCAAGATCGTATCTCCAATCTCTAAAAAGATTTTCTCCGAAAGCTTCTCTTGTAGTAGCTTTAAGAAATCGAGATGGAATGATTTGATCCGTATCCAAATTCTCATTTGGAATCAATACACAGTTTGTGTTTACTTTATTTAGTTTCTCCATTGTCTTAATTCATTAAAGTTCGTACGTCAGTAATTTCGCCTGTTATAGCTGTTGCTGCAGCAGTAAGTGGGCTAGCTAAGAAAGTTCGAGATCCGGGTCCTTGACGGCCTTCGAAGTTTCTGTTTGATGTAGAAACACAATATTTACCTCTAGGCACTTTGTCTTCATTCATTCCT
>JABSPR010000238.1 GCA_013214975.1 Flavobacteriales bacterium | reverse complement strand
TATGTTGATATTTCAACCACATTAGTCGATGAAATGCTTGTGAAAATTGATAGAATGACAATGTCACATTCCATCGAAGGAAGGGTTCCTTTCTTAGACCATGAATTAGTAGAGTATGTTCTTAATGTACCTGATCGGTTTAAAGAGCCTCTTACTCCCAAAAAGCTTTTAACAGATTCTGTAGGCTCATTGATTCCTAGCGAAATAATTGATCGTCCTAAAATGGGGTTTACTTTTCCATGGAGCGAATGGCTTCGGGCCGATTTGAAAATTTATTGCGAAGAGAGGTTGTCGTTTTTGAAATCGAGCGAATACTTTAGAGCGGAAGAAATAGATAAACTTTGGAAGGATTTTTTAAATAATGATCCACATGTAACTTGGGCAAGGATATGGATATTAGTTGTTCTTGGGAATTGGATGCGAAATAATCAAATTGAGTAAACCGAAAATACTTGTATTTATAGATTGGTTTGTTCCTGGTTATAAGGCAGGAGGACCAATTAAATCGTGCTATAGCTTGATACAGCATCTTAAATCGGAATTCGACTTTTATGTCATAACCCGTGATACAGATTATACTGAAGTAAAGGCATACGAGAGTATTGAATCCGACAAGTGGGTGGAGTTAGAAGACGGAGTTAGTGTTCTTTACTTTTCTAATAAAAAGTTGAGTTACTCGAATCTCAAACGAGAGGTTGAACTTTTGGATTTTGATATTGCTTATATCAACGGAATTTATTCTCGCTATTTTTCGATATTCCCTTTGTTAATTTTAAAAAAAATGCAGGTTGAAAAGGTAGTCGCTTCCAGAGGAATGCTTGCTGTAGGGGCAATTAGCGTATCTCCCTTTAAAAAGAAATTGTTTTTGGGAGTTGCTAGAATGGTTGATCTCTATTCTAATGTGGTTTTTCATGCAACAAACGAAAATGAAACTCGTGATATTGAAAACGCAGTAGGTGCTTCTTGCAAGGTGATTGTTGCCCCTAACTTAAGTAGTACTGTTAATGATTTCGAGAAAAAGCAAAAAAGAAAAGAAGAGGGTTTGTTGAAATTGGTTAGCGTTGCTCGTATCTCTCCAGAGAAAAACCTTTCTTATTGTTTTGATATCCTTACAAAAGTTAAAGGGCGTGTCTTATTCCATATTTATGGTCCAATATATATTGAAGAGTATTGGGGGGCTTGTCAGGAGAAAATCAAAAACCTGCCAGGGAATATAGAGGTTGAATATAAAGGAATAGCAGAGAGTCAGGAGGTTTTGAATGTGATTTCCGGGTATGATATATTGTTTATGCCAACGTTAGGTGAAAATTTTGGTCATGTAATACTGGAATCGTTTCTTGCTGGTTGTCCAGTTCTTATTTCGGATAAAACTCTCTGGGAGCAATTAGAAAAAGAAAAGACGGGCTATAGCATTTCCTTGGAAGATAAGAAATCGTTTAGCAATGCGATAGAGGCTTTTATTGAAATGTCAGATAAAGATTATCAGGAGTGGTCAAAGGCTTCTATGGAAAAAGGAATATTATACCTTAATAACCAGGAGAATATAGAGATGAATAGACAGTTGTTCTTAAAAACTTAGATTTGTTGAATGGATAATACAAAAGTAAATTTATCGAAATATGACAATTCAACCTATAACCCCGGGGCTGGTATCGTAACTAGAACTGCGTGGTTTTTTATAAATGCCATTTTCTTTATTAATCCGCTTCAGTTTTCTTCCTCTGTAAAGGTGATCTTGTTGGGCCTATTTGGGGCTACGATAGGAAAGAATGTTGTTTTAAAGCCTGGTGTGAATATTAAATACCCCTGGAATTTGAGGTTAGGGGATAATGTTTGGATTGGTGAATCTGTATGGATAGATTCTTTGGCAAAAGTAGAAATTGAAAACAATGTTTGTATTTCTCAAGGTGCATTAATATTAAGTGGTAATCATAACTACAAGAAAAAAGATTTCTCTCTAATAGTTGAGGAGATTAGAATAAAAGAAGGGGCGTGGATAGGAGCTAAGTCTGTTGTTTGTACAGGTGTTACCTGTGGAAGTCATTCTATATTAACCGTAGGGTCTGTTACAAGTAAAAACCTTGAGCCATATGGCATTTATCAAGGGAATCCAGCAAAAAAAACCAGAGACCGAATAATAGAATGAAAGTTTCAATAATAACAATATGCTATAATAATGGCGATTCTATCAAGCAGACAATAGATTCTGTTGTAAATCAAGACTATGCTGAAATAGAATATATAATTATAGATGGGGCCTCAACGGATAACTCTATGGATGTTGTACGGTCTTTTGGCAATAAGATAGCCAAAGTAATAAGCGAACCGGATAAGGGTATTTATGATGCCATGAATAAAGGTGTTTTTAGCGCTACCGGCGAAGTTATTGGATTGGGTAATGCCGAGGATATGCTAAATTCTCGAGATTGTATCTCTGAAATCGTTACTAAGTTTAAGGAAACCGATGCGGATATCGTTTATGGAGATTTAGTAGTGGTAAAACCTGAGAATCAAGAAAAGATAATTAGATATTGGAGAACAGGGGAGTTTAATAGGGAGGCCTTTAAAGATGGATGGATGACACCTCATATGGCTACATATATAAAGAAAGAAATATACGAAGTTTATGGTGGGTTTAGTTTAAACTTTAAAATTTCGGCCGATTATGAGCTGATGTTGAGGTTTATGTATAAGCATAATACTAAATGTGTATATCTGCCAAAAGTAATTGTAAAGATGTTGGCGGGCGGCGTAAGTAATAATTCGTTAATGAACTACTGGGTTTCGAATTATGAGGTATATAAAAGTTGGAAAATTAATAACCTTGCTATTTCTCCTTTGATAATAATTAGAAAACCGCTTAGTAAAGTATTCCAGTTTTTGAGATTGCCTAGCTGAAATTGTTAGTTATTCTAGAATTTAGCTCTGACTTTTCGTTTTTTCCCTTTCCCTGCACTGAATACAGAGCTGTATTTAGATTTGTAGAAGTTGCTCTTACCTCTCATTACATAACTGTAGTTAATTGCAAGCG
>JABSPR010000237.1 GCA_013214975.1 Flavobacteriales bacterium | reverse complement strand
GCAAGGACCGATGATTCTTTATACGAAGGTGCCGATATGGGCATTTTAATTATGAGGGGCCGATTAATGACCGATGATTATCAACTTACTGAGCGAGCAGAGAAGTGGACAAAGGCAATTCGAGGTAAATATGTAACTCAATTAATAAAGGATAATCGTGATATTCCACAGCATTCCGGAATGCTTGCGAAGTAGAAAAAAATGATTCTGCATTTCTCATGTTACAGAGTTTGGAATATTTAAAAAAAAATAAAAGTATGAATAAGTTTAAATCAATTTTAGTTATAGAAAAAAATGAGGTGATGAGAAATGTTGCGAAATTGACCATGCAGAGAATGGGGGTCTCCGAAAATGTGAAGTATTTAATAGATGGATTTGAAGCAATTGATTATTTATTAACGATACTTGAACAGGATGTGATGATACCAGATATGATTTATTTGGAAGAGGAACAAATTGTATCTGGTGAAGTGAACTTTACTGAGTTGATCTCAGATTTGTGTATTAGTTATTCTGGCAAAAAACCGAGATTCGGATCGCTAAACAAATTACTGCTAAAAAAGAATAGAAAAAGAATAGAAAAAAATAGAATTGCAAATAGTAACACTGTATGGAGTAAAGGAAATAAATGGAGTGATTTTATATAGAGCTAGAAGCATTCAAAAAAAGAAGATACGCAAATCACAATTTTGATAAATTATATTATTTAATACCCCCATTTATTCAAAATACTATCTGTATTCGAATATTTTCTGTCATAATAATCAAGTAGTAGATCCGATCTGTTAGTGAAGCATCCACTTGTTGAAGCTTCATTGTTTCTAATGTCATAATTGGTATCAAAGGTATATGCATGAATTTTTAATCCTGCACGTTTGTATATTTTTACCATCCATGGTTTCATTAAGTCTGGGTAATGCGTTGATTCCCCATAAATACTCGGACCAATAAATTGTGCTCCATTATTAATGCCGAAGTCTACCCAGTTCTTTAGTGACACGCTATCTAAAATTGGTATATCCTCTTTCCAAAGCAAGAATAGTTTAGGAGTTGTTGGGAAGTATTTATTTAGTAGCGGTAGACTTGATTTTTCAAATGTTTGTAATATCAAATTGCCTTCTTGTGTTTTTGAGGTGTCTAACCAATTGCATTTTGTAAGTACGTCGAAAATATCTTTCTCGATACCTGGATATTGATTGGCTTTTTTGGTTTCCAAGTATAAACCAGGATTGTTTGTCCCTTCTTTTGCGATGTCGATTAAGTCTTCAAGCGTAATTATTTTAAGTCCGTTGTAAGTGAACCTACTTCTTTGTGGATAAGATGTGTTGAACCAAGAGCCAACGTCTAGTTGTTGAAGTTCGCTAAATGAAAAAGAGCTAATTGGCTCGTTTATTCTACTTGGAAATACAGAGTTGATATTTGTTGTCCTTTGTAAATTATAGTCGTGAAAGACTACTAATACACCGTCTTTAGTTCTTTGAAGGTCTGCTTCTAGATAATCTGCTCCGATTTCCCTGGCTAAAATATAGGCTGGGGTTGAAGATTCTGGACAATGAAATGGCATGCCTCTGTGCGCTATGACAATACTGTCTCTTACTGATTGTTGAACCTCTATTTGTTTTTTAGTGAGTTTAGAATTATTGTTTTCAAATGATTCTTTCTCTGTGTTTGCTCGACATCCAATTAGAACGAAAAGAAGCAAGATAATATAGTTGCTATTATTCATTTTTAGGGGTTTGATGATTGAGTGTGAGTAGTAAAAATAAAATGGCCAATACTCCGGCACCAATTAGTAGTATAAAACCAGAATCCCAGCCAAAATTGTCTACCAAATACCCAATAGCAATATTCGCAATCATAACACCACCAACATATCCAAACAGGCCTGTGAGTCCAGCGGCAGTTCCAGCGGCTTTTTTTGGTGCCAAATCAAGTGCATGCAAACCTATAAGCATAACTGGACCATAAATTAAAAAGCCAATGCTGATTAATGCGATCGTGTCTAAATAGTAAAAGTTTGAGGGTGCTAACCAATAAACGCAAAGTGCAATTAATACGAGAACTAAATAGATAATACTAACCGGTGCTCTTTTTCCTTTAAAAACTTTATCACTTAAGTATCCGCTTAATATAGTACCAGGAATGCCGGCATACTCATAGGCGAAATAGGTCCAGCTAGATTCCTCTGCAGTAAACCCTTTTACTTCAGATAGATAAGTGGGTGCCCAGTCAATTACACCAAACCTAATGAGGTATACAAATGCGTTTGCGAATGCGATGTACCAGAGCATTTTATTATTTAACACGTTGTTGAATAGAATGTCTTTCGAATTCAATTCTGTTTCTGTACTTCCTGAGTAATTTTCGTAATCTTCTTGTTTGTATTCTTCAATAGGAGGTAGGCCTTCTGATTGAGGAGTATCTCTCATTAATAAAAAAACAACCACTACGACCACTAATACAATAATCGCGGGGAAATAAAATAAACTATGCCAATCGCCAAAGAGATAAAGGCCGGCTATTGCCAACGGACCGATTAGTCCACCACCTATATTATGGGCTATATTCCAAAATGCAATTTTAGCCCCTCTTTCTTTAATAGAAAACCAGTGCACCATGGTTCTTCCACAAGCTGGCCAGCCCATTCCTTGGAGCCATCCATTAAGAAGCATCAATACGAACATAATTGTTATACTGGATGTAGCCCAGGGGAATACACCAATTACGATGGTTACTATAGCTGAAAGTAGAAGCCCTAATGGTAAAAAGTACTTGGCGTTGCTTCGGTCCGAAATACTGCCCATCAATAACTTAGATAGGCCATATGAAATGGCAATAGCAGACAATACAATACCAAGTTGGCCTTTGGTATAACCTTCTTGTAATAACTCAGGAATTGCCAAGGAGAAATTTTTTCGAACTAAATAATATCCTGCGTATCCAACAAATATTCCTATGAAGACCTTGATCCGATTTTGAGTATAAGACATCTCAATATCGCTATTTGATATTCTTGCTTTATGTTCTGCGGGTTTAAGGAAATTTATCATCGTTTATTAAATACGTTCTCTGCGATTTGTAGTTTCTATAAATAGTTTTTAGCTAATTCGTTGTATTTCTTTATTTGGTTGGCGATCCATACTGAGTCTTTATCTAAGTATTGGGCCATTAATATTGCAACTTTTTCTGCACATTCTAAGCTTGCCTGAGCGTTAAGTAATAATGCTCTAGTTCTCCTGGATAGGACGTCCTCTACCGTAATTGCCATTTCGTTTTGTACGGCCCAAACAACTTCAGCAAGTATATAATGTAAATCTGGATGGAGCTTTTCTCTGAGCTTACTATTTTCAATTATAAGTTTCTTAATTGCTAGTCTATCTGTCCCGTAAGTCGATAAAGTATTATTCTTTTTATCTTTAATTGTTTCATATCCATGCAGCTTTAAGTCCTGTGTTTTACAAGGTTTGTATTCTAATGTTTTATTAGAAATGGCCATGTTAATGGTGTCTTCGGCGATTTTTCTATAAGTCGTCCATTTTCCTCCAAGAACAGTAATAAGGTTAGAGTCGCTCATAAGAATTTTATGTTCTCTAGATATCTTTTTTGTTTCAGTGTCGTTTTGCTCTTCGGTCACTAAGCATCTTATTCCAGAGTAAATAGATTTTATGTCAGCTAATTTCGGAGGTTTGTTTAAGTATGGTTTAACTGATTTTAATAAATAATTCACTTCTTTTTTTAAGGCTTTTGGTTCAAGTGTAGCATCATTTACTTCGGTATCTGTTGTGCCTATTAATATGGTTCCTAACCATGGAACAGCAAAAAGGATTCTGCCATCGGATGTGTTCGGGATCATTATGGCTGTATTGCTTTTTAAGAAATTTTTATCAAGAACTAAGTGTACTCCTTGACTAAACTTAATAGAAGAAGCGATTTTATAATTATCCATTTTTTGTACTTGGTGAGCAAATATTCCCGTAGCATTAATAGTACATTTTGATTTTATCTTGTAAACTTTATCGGAAGTCATATCCTGTGCTATTACTCCAATTACTTTCTCTTGAACATCTTTTAATAGGTTATTAACTCGCATGTAATTTATTACTGTTCCCCCATTGTCAGTACATGTATGAGCCAAGGTAATTGCCATTCTTGCATCATCAAATTGAGCATCGTAGTATACAATTCCACCCGTTAAGCCATTCTCATTTAAATTTGGAATAACTTTTAATGTTTGGGATTTAGACAAATGTTTAGATGGCCCTAACCCGAGTTGTCCAGCCATTACATCGTATATTTTTAATCCAATATTGTAAAACTGATTACTCCACCAGTCATATGTTGGAATAAGAAACTCTAGGTTAGATACAATATGCGGTGCATTCTTGCGCATAAGTCCACGTTCTTTTAAAGATTCCATTACCATTGATATATCCCCCTGTTTTAGATATCGAACTCCGCCGTGAATTAATTTCGTACTTCTACTAGATGTGCCCTTTGCGAAATCATTTGCTTCGAGCAGGAGTGTTTTATATCCTCGTGAGGCGGCATCCACTGCAATGCCTAAACCAGATGCTCCACCGCCAATAATCACAATGTCAAATTCTGGTTTATTGATAATTTCTTTTATCTGATGGGCTCTTTGCATTAAAAATTTTAGTGGAATATATTAAGTCTCAAACTTAGAATCTATTTGGTTTTACTTGAGCATTTAGGCTAGAATAGTATTGGGTGTTTATTTCAATCTACTTAAGCCATAAGTCAAGTTTTTTGTTAAGTGTCTCTAAGGATACAGGTTTATGCATATAATCATCCAATCCCTGAGAAATGTATTTTTCTGCATCTTCTATTCTTGCATACGCACTTAATCCGATTACAGGTATTGATTTATCAATTAGTTTAATGATGCTGGTGGTTTCTATACCGTCCATTTCTGGCATTTGTATATCCATCAGCACCGCATCAAATTTTTCGTTTTTAAAGAGTTCTATTGCTTCAATTCCATTCGAAGCAACTTGGGTATGGTATCCCAGTTCTTCCAGCATCATTTGAGCAACCATCTGATTCCATTCGGTATCGTCTACAATCAATACTTTTTTATTGGAATTACACATTATTGTTGCGTGGCTGGAATTGTCAATGTGATTAATTTCTTGATTCCCTTTTATAGCGGTCGCGGGAAAAGAAAACCAAAACGAACTACCTTTATCAACTATACTTTCAACACCAATTTCCCCTTCAAATAGCTCAACTAGTTTTTTGCAAATAATCAATCCGAGACCAATACCTTTTTCCTTTTTTGTAGAAGACTGATCGAGTTGTTCAAACGTTTTGAAAAGTCTTTGTTGTTCTTCTTTTTTAATGCCTATACCGGTATCACTTACCATGCATTTTATAATGACAAAATCGTGTTTTCTCTCTACTTCTGAGAACGTTATTAAGACTTTACCTGTAGTTGTGAATTTATAAGCGTTATCAATAAATTGGGAAAGGATTTGAGTTATTTGGTTCTTATTTGAATCAACTAACGCTGGAAGCTTTGGGTCATAAACGATTTCTGATTTTATTTTTTTTTGTTCATCTTGGTATTGTTCTGTGATTTCTAGAGCTATTTCTTTTAGGTTGGTAACGTGTTTTGTTGCTTTTATCTGGCCATCTTTAAGCATAGACAAGTCAAGTATATTGTTTAAGGTTATTAGTAAATCTTGAGATGACTTTCTTATAACTTCAAACTGGTCTCTCTCTATGCCTTTTAGGTTTGTATTCTTTGATAAAAGCTCAGTCATGCCCGCTATGGCATTCATTGGAGTTCTAATCTCATGACTCATGTTTGATAGAAACTCGTCTTTTAAAAGAACAACTCTGTTGGCTGTTTCCTGAATTTCAATAGTCTTCTCAATCACCTTTTGGTCTAGAGTTTCTATTTGATTCTCTATTTGGTTGTTATAAAAAAACAAGAAAAGAAATACGACAGACAGTGATATAGAGTAATTAACGAGAGTGATGAAAGCTTTAATGTTTGCTTCGATTTCAAACGGCAATACATAATCTGTTTGGAAAGCACCTATGCCAAATAATACTATAGATAATAGAAGAATAATAAAGCAGGCTATCCGCTCTCTTGGTAGAGAAATTAAATAAGAGACACCTATTATAGCAAAGAAGAAGAATTCGACTCCCATACCCGGTCCTACTAAAAAGAAGAAATATGATTGGGTAATAATCATCGATCCCAAGCATATATACCTTGCTATTTTAGTTCTTCCTTTTGAAATTAAATTGTAAGCGAAGAAATGGGATATGCAAGCCGCAATGAGGAATGGCATAAATTGGTGTAAGTCTATATAATAAAGTATACATAAGTAGGGTGGTACAATAGCTATTAGAATAGTGAGTAGTATGTTTGTAATCCTAATTCTTTTAGCTCTTTCTACTGCGAATTTATTGGTAATCCCGTTGTTGATTATCTTCTGCCAAAGATCTTTCATATGGTGAATTAAATTGTAGGTCATTATGTAGATCTTCATTTTTAAGCTTAGGATTATGAAAATATTTTTTTTGAATTATTTAATACAAGAAAAATTTATCGTTAGAATCGTAGTTGTTTCTAATTGTATGCCAATTATTTTCTGGCTGTTGTTAAACCAATTTTTAGATTACCAAAAACTAGTTGAATGGATGCTTATTGGCTTTGTACTATAGAGTATTACGGGTTAATTAGGATAAGATTATCCGAGGGTTCTTTAATTAAATTTCAAAAATAGAACAAGAAAAACCAGATTTAATTTCTTAAATAGAGAAATAGTCTCTTGTTAGGAATTTGTACAGGAGATGGATTTAGATTCTGGAAGTGATGTTTAAATTGAGTTGTTGAATTTATCAAATACTAATCGAAAATTAATTTCATGGATTAGAGTATAGATAATTTCTCTAGGAAAGAATTGTAAAAGCAGTGTTAATGTTTGTCTCAATCTTTATTTATAGGGGGTAAGCTTTTTTCAACTCAGTTTCTCAGAAATCGACATATTTCATTATAGAGGAGGGTAAAAGATACAATAACTATATAATATAGAGGAAATAGTAGAAAGTCGCCTTCATTCGCCTCTATATCGCTTAATGAAATATGTTTTAAATAAAGGCTTACTAGCTCATATCTGTTTTGTACTTCTTTCATTCTTAGTCTGTTCGTATTTATTTATCCATTAGACAAAATCGGTAAGTAGGACATCGAAAAATGTATGAAGGAATAAGCTTCTTGAAATAATTTTATCTATCTCTATTAGAGAAAACGTATTGATTAGAGACAGCTTGGCGCGCTATTAAATAGATTTTATATAGTACAATCAGAGAGATAGAACGTTGGAAAGTTTTTTGATAGGTGGATGTGAAAAGAAAATAGTGGTAAAAAAATATATATACTCTAAAAAGTACAGATTAGTGTTTGTTTTTAAACTGATAGTATACTTGTTGATTTCAATGCTGTTCAGTTATGAATTAAGCGCTCAAGAAACTAAAGTTGTAGTAATTAATAATGAACAAAACCTTCAAGAGATTTACCCTGAGGTTCCTAGTTATTCAAATCAGTTTAGCTCATTGGCAAAATCAGTTGGTTCGTGTTGGAATGATTTGGATGGAACTTATAGCAATATTACCAATAGTGTTTATGGGGTTTCTGGATGGGCTCAGGCCAATCCAGGAGATGATGGTTCTTATGGTCCTATTGATTTAGGATTTACCTATACATTTTATGGTGTAGAATATACATCTGTTTATATAAACGTAAATGGGAATGTTACTTTTGGGAATCTTTACAGTGCCTACTCTGCATCTGGATTTCCTTCTTCTTCGGTTCCTGCAATGATTGCTCCATATTGGGGAGATGTTGATCTACGTGGAACTGGATTAGGAGCAAACCAAATCTATTATAAGTTGGATAGTAATAAGATTACTATTCAATGGGTTGGTACAGGGCATTACAATAAGAAAACAGCATTAACAAATACTTTTCAGCTAGTAATGACGGATGGCACTGATCCTGTTTTGGGTGCTGGTTATAATACTAGGTTTGCTTACGATGATATGAATTGGTGTGTTGGTGATGCTAGCGGTGGCACCAATGGGTTTGGTTCAAATGTATATGGCACAGTGGGCGCTCAAACAGAAG
>JABSPR010000236.1 GCA_013214975.1 Flavobacteriales bacterium | reverse complement strand
ATGTTCCCATCCAAACGTTTTGAGCATGAGGACCAATAAGGCTTGTTACCCGCTCCTTCATCTCTTTAGCAGACTTGTTTGTGAATGTAAGGGATAGGATATTAAACGGATCTACACCTTGCTCAATAAGATAGGCGATTCTATATGTGAGAACCCTTGTCTTACCTGAGCCGGCTCCGGCAATAACCATTGTAGGTCCATCGGTGCTTACCACAGCTCTTCGTTGTTCTGGATTTAATGATTCTAGGTAAGACATTTGTGTACTGCTGGGTTTTTGAAATAATTTTATCACGTCCTGTAATCAACAGGTGAGAGTGCTTTGCAAATTAAAACAAAATAGATTGTTAAAGTATAGGCATGAAATTTAAAGTTGCTCCAGTTAGTATTTATACTAGGATTTCTGTAAATTGCCGAAGCTATTTGTATGTATTTTAGCTGTTTACATATGAGGAAAATTGATCGCCATAAATTTGAATTAACATAATACTGTTGATTAATTATTTTTCTTGCTCGATTTAGTGAAAAATAATAGTGATTCCGTTGAATTACTTAAACTTTTCTTGTACATTTGCCGTCCCAAAAAAAACTGGGGAATGTTAATATTAGCTGAAAATCAGCGTGAACAAAGGTTTTAAAAAAGATTTATGCCAACGATTCAACAATTAGTTAGAAAAGGAAGATTTACTGCCAAGAAAAAGAGTAAGTCAATTGCGCTTGATGCTTGTCCACAGCGAAGAGGAGTATGTATTAGAGTTTATACTACTACCCCTAAAAAGCCGAATTCGGCAATGAGAAAAGTTGCTAGGGTAAGATTAACCAACAATAAAGAGGTTAACGCATATATCCCTGGAGAAGGGCATAACCTACAAGAACACTCTATTGTTCTTATTAGAGGAGGAAGAGTGAAAGATTTACCAGGTGTTAGATATCACATTGTAAGAGGTGCGTTGGATACAGCAGGTGTAGACGGTAGGACACAAAGAAGATCTAAATACGGAGCCAAAAGGCCTAAATAAAACTGATTTAAGAAAGTGAGAAAGTCTAGAGCAAAAAAAAGAATAATACTTGCAGATCCACGATATAATGATATCATGGTTACACAGTTTGTGAACATGATGATGTTGGATGGTAAAAAAAGTTTAGCCTACGAGATTTTTTATGGGGCAATGGATCTTATAGAAAAAAGAACGGAAGAAAAAGGTGTTGATGTATTTAAATCGGCTATAGATAATATTACTCCGGGTGTGGAAGTAAGAAGTCGAAGAGTAGGTGGTGCAACATTTCAAATTCCAAGAGAGATTAGACCAGAAAGAAAACTTTCTTTAGCAATGAAGTGGATGATCTTATTCGCTAGAAAAAGAAACGAAAAGTCGATGAGCGAAAAACTTGCTGGAGAAATTATTGCAGGTTCGAAAGAGGAAGGTGGAGCATACAAAAAGAAATCAGATACGCATAAAATGGCAGCGGCGAATAAAGCATTCTCGCATTTTAGATTTTAAGCATATTTAATTAGGAGTAAGATGAGCGATTTAAAACATACCAGTAATATAGGCATCATGGCACACATTGATGCTGGTAAAACTACTACCACAGAGCGGGTACTATATTATACAGGAATTAATCACAAGATTGGTGAGGTTCATGATGGTGCTGCTACTATGGACTGGATGGAACAAGAGCAAGAAAGAGGTATTACTATTACTTCAGCAGCTACTACTACATTCTGGAAATATAAGGGAACAGAGTATAAAATGAATATCATTGATACTCCTGGTCACGTTGATTTTACTGTTGAAGTTGAGCGTTCATTAAGAGTTTTAGATGGTGCTGTTGCATTATTTTGTGCAGTTGGTGGTGTTGAACCACAGTCAGAAACTGTTTGGAGACAAGCTGATAAGTATAAAGTTCCAAGGATTGGTTTTGTGAACAAAATGGACCGTTCTGGTGCCGATTTTTTAAGTGTTATTGGACAGATTAAGGAACGATTAGGAGCTAACCCAGTTCCATTGCAAATTCCTATTGGTGCAGAAGATGACTTTAAAGGAGTTGTTGATTTGATCACAAACAAAGGAATGGTTTGGAATGAGTCTGATCAAGGAATGACTTGGGAAGAAGTTCCGATTCCAGAAGATATTGCTGACGTAGTTGTAGAATATAGAGAAAAGTTAATTGAAGCTGTTGCTGAATCTAACGAAGCTTTGATGGAGAAGTTCTTTGAAGATCCTGATTCTATTTCTGTTGAGGAAATGTATGATGCAATTAGAGTTGCTACTATCAGTATGAGTATTACTCCTATTCTGTGTGGATCTGCGTTTAAGAATAAAGGAGTTCAAACGATGCTAGATGCGGTAATGGAGTTCTTACCTAGTCCTCTAGATGTAGATGGTATTGTGGGTACAAACCCAAATACCGAAGCAGAGGAAATGAGAAAGCCTGATGCTACTGAACCATTTGCTGCTTTGGCATTTAAAATTGCTACTGACCCATTTGTTGGGAGATTGTGTTTCTTTAGAGTATACTCTGGAGCATTAGATGCTGGTAGTTATGTATTGAATGTTAGAAGTGGTAAAAAGGAAAGGATTTCTAGAATTTTCCAAATGCATTCCAATAAGCAAAATGCTATTCCTCGAATTGAAGCTGGTGATATTGGTGCAGCTGTAGGATTTAAAGATATTAGAACAGGAGATACATTATGTGTAGAGAGTAAGCCAATTGTTCTTGAATCGATGTCTTTCCCAGAGCCAGTAATTGGTATTGCTATTGAGCCTAAAACACAAGCGGATTTAGATAAATTGGGAGTTGGACTTGGGAAACTTTCTGAGGAAGATCCAACATTTGTTGTTAAAACTGATGAAGCTTCAGGTCAAACTATTATTTCAGGTATGGGTGAACTTCACCTTGAGATTTTGGTTGATAGACTTAAAAGAGAATTTAAAGTTGAGTGTAATCAGGGTGCTCCACAAGTAGCGTACAAAGAGGCAATAACAACTGAAACACCACATAGAGAAGTTTACAAGAAACAATCTGGTGGTAGAGGTAAGTTTTCTGATATTCAAATTGTTGTAGGACCTACAGAAGGTGATGAAGAAGGACTGGAGTTTGTCAATAAAATCAAGGGTGGTAATGTGCCAAGAGAATTTATTCCATCAATTGAAAAAGGATTTAAAGAGTCTATGCAAAATGGAGTATTAGCTGGATACCCTGTAGACAGATTGAAGGTTACTCTTTTAGATGGCTCTTTCCATGCTGTCGATTCTGATCAGTTATCTTTTGAGATTGCTGGTAAAATGGCTTATAGGAACGCACTTCCTAAATGTGGTCCTGTTTTACTTGAGCCGATAATGAAGTTAGAGGTTGTAACACCAGAGGAGAATATGGGAGATGTAGTGGGAGATTTGAATAGAAGAAGAGGACAGGTTGAGGGAATGGATTCAAGAGGAGATGCGCAGGTTATTAAAGCAAAAGTTCCTCTTTCGGAAATGTTTGGTTATGTAACTGATTTAAGAACTATCTCTTCAGGTAGAGCTTCATCAACTATGGAATTTTCGCATTATGACAATGCACCAAAGAATGTTGCGGATGATGTAATTGCTAAGTCAAAAGGAAAACTAGAAACAGCTTAATAATAGAAGATGGCACAAAGAATTAGAATTAAGTTAAAATCGTATGATCATAATTTGGTAGATAAATCTGCTGAGAAGATTGTAAAGACTGTAAAGAGTACAGGGGCTGTAGTAAGTGGGCCAATTCCATTACCTACAAGAAAAAATATTTACACTGTGATTAAATCACCACACGTGTATAAGAAAGGACGTGAGCAGTTTCAGTTATGTGCACACAAAAGGTTAATGGATATCTACAATTCCACTTCTAAGACTGTAGATGCGTTAATGAGTTTAGAATTACCTAGCGGGGTAGAAGTTGAAATCAAAGCATAATTACGATGTCTGGATTAATTGGTAGAAAAATAGGAATGACAAGTATTTACCTTGAAGATGGTAAAAACATAGCTTGTACAGTTGTTGAAGCTGGTCCTTGTGTTGTTACACAAGTGAAAACTGTTGAAAAAGATGGCTACGCAGCTCTTCAATTAGGATATGGAGATAAAACGGAAAAGAACGTTTCGAATCCCTTGAAAGGACATTTTAAGAAAGCTAAGACTACTCCTAAATCTGAGTTGGTAGAATTCGATTTGTTTGGTGAGGAATTAGGATTAGGAGATTCAATTGGGATTGATATTTTTGAAGAAGGTGACTGGGTTGATGTTGCAGGTACTTCAAAAGGAAAAGGATTTCAAGGTGTTGTAAAAAGACATGGCTTCCATGGTGTTGGTGGTCAAACACACGGACAGCATAATAGAGAAAGAGCGCCGGGTTCAATTGGTGGTGCATCTTATCCAGGACGAGTATTTAAAGGTATGAGAATGGCTGGTCAAACTGGGAATGTGCGTGTAACTATGCAGAATTTAAGAGTAATAAAAGTACTAGCGGAAAAAAATCTATTGATTTTGAAGGGATCACTTCCAGGATCAAATGGTTCAATAGTTACGATAGAAAAATAGATCGATGGAACTAGAGATATATAATATTAGCGGGAAGAAAACTTCCAAGAAAGTAAAGTTGGATGATAATGTTTTTAACATTGAGCCTAATGATCATTCTATCTATATGGATGTTCGTCTTTACAGAAATAACCAGAGACAAGGAAATTCAAAAGCAAAAGGAAGATCTGAGGTAACTGGTAGTAGAAGAAAAATTAAGAAGCAAAAGGGTTCTGGTAGTGCAAGAGCTGGTAGCATTCAATCACCTATCTTCAGGAAAGGTGGTAGAGCATTCGGACCTCAAGTAAGAGATTACTCTTTCAAGCTTAATAAGAAGTATAAAAAACTAGCTAGAAAATCAGCTTTTTCTTACAAAGTGAAGGATAACGGAATTATGATTTTAGAAAGCTTTTCGTTCGATGAGCCTAAAACAAAAAAATATCTTGAATTATTGAAGAACTTAAAGTTAGATGATAAGAAGACTTTAATGATCTTGAATGATGCTGACACAAATGTGTATTTGGCTTCAAGAAATATTCCGAAATGTAAAGTGATTGCAATAGACGAATTGACTACTTATGATATTGTTAATGCAAACAATATCATGATGTCGGAAGATGCTATTAAATCGATAGAAACGATATTGAACTAATAATTATGGGTGTTTTAATTAAACCATTAGTTACCGAAAAGATGTCGCTTCAAAGCGAGACTTTAAATAGGTATGGGTTTATCGTAGATGGTAATGCTAATAAATTGCAAATAAAGGCTGCAGTTGAGAAAATGTATAGCGTATCAGTTGAAACGGTAAATACAATGAATTACTTAGGTAAACTAAAGAGAAGAAATACAAAATCGGGTGTGGTTGTAGGTAGAAGAAATTCCTTTAAGAAGGCAATTATTTCTTTAGCTGAAGGTGATACACTAGATATCTACAATAGTATATAATTAAAGAGCGATGGCGGTTAAGAAAATATTACCTACTACTCCAGGACAAAGACACAAAGTTGTCGGGAATTTTGATGATGTAACAACATCAACTCCAGAGAAGAGCTTATTGGCTGTTCAGACAAGATCTGGTGGTAGAAATAACACAGGTAAAATGACTACACGGAATATTGGTGGTGGTCATAAAAAGAAATATAGAATCATTGATTTCAAGAGAGACAAGCACGGTATCCCGGGGAAAGTAGCTACTGTTGAATACGATCCAAACAGAACTTCTCGAATTGCTTTGATTAATTATGTAGATGGCGAGAAGAGATATATTGTTTGTCCTAACGGTTTAAAAGTAGGCGACGAGATATTATCTGGTAAGGAAGCTATTCCTGAAGTTGGTCATGCACTTTTCTTAGCAGATATTCCTTTAGGAACTGTTATTCATAATATAGAGATGAAGCCTGGTAGAGGTGGGGTTATTGCAAGAGGTGCTGGAGCTCACGCTCAGTTGAATGCTAGAGATGGTAAATTTGCAGTAGTTAAAATGCCTTCTGGAGCAACAAGAATGATACTTACTACATGCTTGGCAACTATCGGTTCAGTTTCGAATGCAGAACATATGCATGAGAGATCTGGTAAAGCGGGTAAATCAAGATGGTTAGGTAGAAGACCTCGAGTTAGAGGTGTAGCTATGAATCCTGTGGATCACCCGATGGGTGGTGGTGAAGGTAAATCTTCAGGTGGTCATCCAAGGTCAAGGAATGGTATACCAGCGAAAGGGTTTAAAACTAGAGAAAAGAAAAAGGCTTCTAATAAGTATATAATTGAAAAAAGGAAAAAATAGTAGAACATGAGTCGATCATTAAAAAAACCACCTTTCATTCATTACAAGTTAGCTCAAAGAGTTTTGGAAGCACAAACTGCAACCAAGAAAGGGGTGATTAAAACTTGGTCAAGATCATCTATGATTTCTCCGGAATTTGTAGGCTTGACAATAGCTGTTCACAATGGAAATAAATTTATTCCTGTTTTTTGTACAGAGAATATGGTAGGACATAAGTTAGGTGAGTTTTCACCTACTAGAACATACAGAGGCCACCAAGCAGGTAAAAAGAAATAGTTGAATTATTGAATAATGGGATCTCGAAAGAAAAATACAGCTGATAAGCGGAAAGAGGAAAACAAGCAAAGAGCATTTGCGCGTTTACAAAACTGTCCTACATCTCCAAGGAAAATGAGATTGGTAGCTGATCAAATTAGAGGAGTGCAAGTGGATAAAGCTCTACAGGTATTAAAGTTTAGTCCGAAGGAAGCATCTGGAAGATTAGAGAAACTTCTTCTGTCTGCATTGGCTAACTGGCAAGTAAAGAATGCAAGTGAGCGTATTGAGGATCATGATTTAGTAGTAAGCGAAATCTTCGTAGATAGTGCACGTCAACTAAAAAGATTTAGACCAGCTCCACAAGGTAGAGCGCATAGAATTAGAAAGAGATCGAATCATGTAACAATTGTGGTTGGAGATTCAATTAAACAAGAATTAGTAAAAGCATAAGTAGATGGGTCAAAAGGCAAATCCAATAGGTTTAAGATTAGGGTTCATCAAAGGATGGGATTCTAACTGGTTTGGTGGAAGAAACTACAGCGAGAAGTTAGTTGAAGATGCTAAGATTAGAGAATACCTTACAGTTAGAATGGCTAAAGCGGGTGTGTCTAAGATTATTATTGAGCGTACTCTTAAATTAGTTACTGTTACTATCAACACGGCTCGTCCTGGTATTATCATAGGTAAAGGTGGTCAGGAAGTAGATAAGTTGAAAGAAGAACTTAGAAAGGTTACTAAGAAAGAAATTCAAATCAATATCTTCGAAATTAAGAGACCAGAGCTAGATGCTAAGTTGGTAGCCAATAGTGTTGCTAGACAAGTTGAAGGTAGAATCTCTTATAGAAGAGCATCTAAGATGGCATTAGCTTCTACAATGAGAATGGGAGCTGAAGGAATTAAAATATCAGTGGCAGGTAGATTGAATGGAGCAGAGATGGCTAGAACTGAAAAGTTTAAGCAGGGTAGAATTCCATTGCATACGTTTAGAGCTGATATTGATTATGCTTTGGCTGAAGCGCACACTACTTATGGTAGGTTGGGAATCAAAGTATGGATTTGTAAAGGAGAGATATTTGGCAAAAGAGATTTATCTCCGAATGTAGGATCATCAAAACCTAAATCTAAGTTTAGAGGAAAAGGTCAGGGTCAAGGTAATAGAGGATAAGAACAGATAAGATATGTTACAACCGAAGAAAATAAAATTTCGAAATGTCCAAAAGGGCAGAATGAAAGGCAATGCCAACAGAGGACATAGAATTGCTTTTGGTTCATTTGGTATCAAAGCGCTTGAGGGTGGTTTTGTTACAGCTCGACAAATCGAAGCAGCGAGGATTGCTGTTACAAGATTTATGAAAAGAGAAGGTCAAGTGTGGATACGAGTATTTCCAGACAAACCAATTACAAAGAAGCCAGCCGAGGTAAGGATGGGTAAAGGTAAAGGTGGATTGGATCACTGGGTAGCACGAATTGAGCCAGGTCGAATATTATTCGAGATAGAAGGTGTAAATGTGGAGACAGCTAAAGAAGCTTTAAGACTTTCAGCTCAGAAACTACCAATGTTGATGAAGTTTGTAGTAAGAAGGGATTATACAGAATAGTATTTAGATAATAGAAGTTATGAAACCGTCAGAAATAAGAGAACTAGGTACAGAAGAGGTTAGAGAGCGTCTTGAGATTACAGAAGAAACAATGGTTAAAATGAAATTAAACCATGCAGTTTCTCCACTTGAGAACCCAATGACTCTTAAAGATAATAGAAGAACAATTGCTCGACTTCAAACTGAGTTGACGAAGAGAGCATTGGAAGAGGCAAAAAATAACAAAGCATAAGCGCTATGGAAACTGAAAACAGGAATCTAAGAAAAGAAAGAATAGGCTTGGTTACTAGCAATAAGATGGATAAATCTATTGCAGTAGAGGTAGAGCGTAAAGTGAAACATCCTAAGTATGGTAAGTACATTAAGCGGTCTAAGAAGTTTATTGCCCACGACGAAAAGAATGAGTGTAGCATAGGGGATACGGTAAGAATTATGGAGACTAAACCATTAAGTAAGAATAAGTGCTGGAGGTTAATCGAAGTAGTTGAAAAAGTTAAATAATTCCTTATAATAAAAGAATATAATGGTACAACAAGAATCTAGATTAGGAGTAGCAGATAACTGCGGAGCAAAAGAAGTCTTATGCATACGAGTATTAGGCGGATCAGGAAGACGGTATGCTTCTGTTGGTGACAAAATAGTTGTTGCTGTAAAAAGTGCTGTTCCTCACGGGAATGTTAAAAAAGGAGCTGTTGCTAAAGCGGTAGTTGTTAGAGTTAAGAAAGAGATCCGAAGAAAAGATGGTTCACACATTAGATTCGATGATAACGCGGTTGTATTGTTAGATGATTCAGGTGAAATGAAAGGAACTAGAATTTTTGGACCTGTGGCAAGAGAGTTAAGAGAAAAGAAATTCATGAAAATTGTTTCATTAGCACCTGAGGTTATATAATTGTTATGAAAGGTAAATTACATATTAAGAAGGGAGATACCGTAAAGGTTATTTCTGGCGAAGCTAAAGGTGAGCAAGGAAAGGTGCTTACTGTTGATGTTCAAAGGAATAGAGCTATCGTTGAAGGGGTAAACTTAGTATCTAAACATACAAAGCCTAATGCTGCAAATCCTCAAGGAGGAATTGTTAAGAAAGAAGCAAGTATCCACGCTTCAAACTTGAAACTAGTAGATCCTAAATCTGGTGAGGCGACAAGAACAGGAAGAAGATTGGATGAAGAGACCAAGAAAATGAAAAGATTTTCGAAAAAATCGAATGAATTAGTATAGAGATGACGTACATACCAAGACTGAAAACGAAATATGTAGAAGAGATCAAACCAGCTCTTAAAGAGAAGTTTGGATATTCTACAATAATGCAAACACCAGTGTTGCAAAAGATCTGCTTGAACCAAGGAGTTGGGGCTGGTGTTGGTGACAAAAAAATGGTGGATTCTGCTGTGGATGAAATGACTCTTATTACAGGTCAGAAAGCAAATGCAACTTTTTCCAAGAAAGATATCTCGAACTTTAAATTGAGAAAAGGAATGCCTATCGGAGCAAGAGTTACTTTAAGAGGCACTGTTATGTATGAGTTCTTAGATAGATTAATCGCTGTTTCAATACCTAGGGTAAGAGATTTTAAGGGTATTGTTGCAAAATTCGATGGAAGAGGAAACTTTACTATGGGTGTTAAAGAACAGATTATATTTCCTGAGATTAATATCGATAAGGTAGATAGAATTAGCGGGATGGATATTACTTTTGTGACATCTGCTAAAACGGATGAAGAAGGTATGGCTTTATTAAAGGAATTTGGTTTCCCGTTTAAATTAAAAAATTAAGAGATGGCTAAAGAATCAATGAAGGCCCGTGAGGTCAAAAGACAAAAATTGGTTGATAGATATGCAGCGAAACGTGCAGCTTTAAAAGCAGCAGGTGATTACGAAGGATTGCAAAAACTACCAAAAAATTCATCTCCTAATAGATTGCATAATAGATGTAAGTTAACTGGACGACCAAAAGGGTATATGAGACAATTTGGAATATCGAGGGTGACTTTTAGAGAAATGGCCAATTTTGGCCTTATCCCAGGTGTAACAAAAGCTAGCTGGTAATATTTAAAGATTAATAAAATGACTGATCCAATTGCAGATTTTTTAACAAGAATAAGAAACGCGGTAAGTGCAAACCATCGTGTAGTAGATATTCCTGCATCGAACACAAAGAAGGAAATGACTAAGATTTTATTTGAAAAGGGATATATCCTTAATTATAAATTCGAAGAATTTAAACCTCAAGACAATATTAAAATTGCTCTTAAATATAATGCTACTTCGAATGCTCCAGCGATAAAAAGTTTGAACAGAATAAGTAAGCCTGGTTTGAGAATTTATACAGACGCTAAGAGTATGCCTAGAGTATTGAATGGTTTGGGTATTGCAATTGTTTCAACTTCAAAAGGAGTAATGTCTGATAAAGAAGCTCGTAAACTTAATATAGGTGGTGAAGTACTTTGCCATATATCTTAAATAAAGAAAAGATGTCAAGAATAGGAAATGCTATCATAAATATACCGGACGGGGTAGAGGTTAATGTGTCTTCTGATAACATTGTTACTGTAAAAGGAACAAAAGGAGAGTTAACGCAACAGATTGATTTATGTTTGGAAGTTGCGGTTGCCGAAGGCGTTGTAACTGTAAGTCGTAAAACCGAAGAAAAAGATCATAAAGCTAAACACGGATTATATCGATCATTAATTTTTAACATGGTTGTTGGGGTTACTGAGGGATATAAAACTGAACAAGAATTGGTTGGTGTAGGTTATAAGGCAACTAACAATGGTCAAAAACTTGAGATGCTTTTAGGTTATTCTCATAATATTATTATGGAAATGCCGGAGGAAATCAAATTAACAACTGAAACGGTAAAAGGTAAGCCACCTAGAATTACTCTTGAGTCTATGGATAAGCAACTTGTAGGTCAGGTAGCAGCAAAGATTAGATCATTAAGAAAGCCAGAGCCATATAAAGGAAAAGGTATCCGGTTTGTAGGTGAGCAAGTAAGAAGAAAAGCAGGTAAAACTGTAGCTAAGTAATACAGATAATAATTTTCAATTATGTCATTAACGAAAGTAGAAAGAAAAGTAAGGGTTAAAAAGAGGATCCGGAAAGTGGTTAAAGGAACTGCGGATTGCCCACGCCTTGCTGTGTATAGAAGTAACAAGAATATCTATTCTCAATTAATAGATGATGTGAAAGGAACTACAATTGCTAGCGCTTCAACAAAATCTACAAAAGGAGCGGATAAGGGAACTGCTAAAGAGAAAGCAACTCTGGTAGGAAAGAGTATTGGTGAGCAAGCAATTGCGGCTGGTATTTTGGCAATACGATTTGATAGAGGTGGTTATTTATACCACGGAAGAATTAAATCTTTAGCGGATGGAGCTAGAGAAGCAGGATTAAAATTTTAATAAGCGATGGCAAGTACAGGTGTAAAAAAGGTAAAGTCGAGTGATATCGAATTGAAAGATAAACTCGTAGCGATTAATCGTGTTACCAAAGTAACTAAGGGTGGTAGAAATTTCGGATTTTCAGCTATTGTAGTAGTTGGAGATGGAAATGGTGTTGTTGGTCATGGTTTGGGTAAAGCTAATGAGGTGGCAACGGCAATTTCTAAAGGAATTGACGATGCTAAGAAAAACCTTGTTAAAGTGCCGATTGTAAATGGTACTGTACCTCATAAACAAGAAGCTAAATATTCTGGAGCGTTTGTTATGATTAAACCAGCTTCTCATGGTACAGGTGTTATTGCAGGTGGTGCGATGAGAGCAGTATTTGAAAGTGTTGGAATTAAGAATGTGTTAGCAAAATCAAAAGGTTCGTCTAATCCACATAATGTTGTTAAAGCTACT
>JABSPR010000235.1 GCA_013214975.1 Flavobacteriales bacterium | reverse complement strand
TTTGTCTCTTGCTGCTATTGCTTCACACTTGCCAGTGAGGGCAATTATCTCTTCTGCTGCTTTGTATAATAGTTTGATTTCTTCTATTGTGAGTACTTGTATTGCTTTGGGGTTGGCTTCTTCTCTATTTATTTCTAAGTGTGGTAATGTTAGTCTTCCTGTTTTTCTGAGGTAATCCATCAACTTGTAAAGTCCTTGTAATTGTTTGTTTAAATAGTTGTTGCTTAATGCTCCGCCTCTTCTTTGGTTACTCCGTAATTTTAATTCTTCGTAATATTCTTTAATCAGTGGTGTTGTTAGCTGATTTATTTGGGTGATTTGCTTTTCGTTTTCTAGCCAGTAAAATAATTCTCTTACATAATTGGGCATTTGGTAAACGGTACTCTGAGCGTAACCCAACACATCTAACCATGCTGCAAATGATTTTTCAATGTACTGGAATGCTTCGCTTTTTAGTTGTAAATTCTTCATGCCTTTTTTACCTCGGTCAACCTTTTTTTACTTTTTTTGAACTTCTTACTATCTACCTTGCTAGTATTGATGTTAAGAAGTTCATTATGTACTTGAACTTCTTTTGAACTCTGAACTTCTTGGGGTGCTTTTATTTCTGCTAATACTTGATCTAATACACTTGCTATTCCTAACTGCAACTGCTCGTATTCTTGCATACTTACCACTTCATAAACAAAACCTCTCTTTTTATCCCCTGTTCCTTTTTTGATGTAACTCGATTGTTGCAACTCTAACATGTACCGCTTTTGATTGCTATGATTTATTTTTAGTGCTTTTCGGATTTCAGCATTATTAAAGCCCGTTTCGGGCTGACTATTATTTATTTTATTTCTGGATGCTAAATAAGTTTTGATGGATTCTAAATAATTTCTGCAAGCTCCTGTTAGTTCATCTGATTTTCTTAATAGGATTTCTTTTAATAGTTTGTTGGCATTTTCTACATCTTCTAATGTTGTTTCAATAAATATCTCACCTGTTTTAGGGTCAACTTTTTGCTCTCTTTGATATTGATGATAATAAGTGACTACTTCAATAAATTGTAAGTAATGGTTATTGGTTCTTCTTGGTTTTAATACGGATTCGGGTAGATTTAATAATTCTGCATAAGGATTTACTATTGCTATTGGTTGCAATATTCTTTGAGTATTGCGAAGAAGCTCCGCAGCTTCTTCCTCTGCTTTTTTATCTATTCGTCTGGCGGACACCGCCCGCTGGTATTCCATTATTTTTTGGTCTTGGGATGCACTTTCATCTAAGTAGATTAAAAAACTCCTGTTAGCATTGTCTTCATAGATTTGTTCTTGGGTGGTACAACCTGCTATGGATACAGGCCCCTCAACTATCAGATGTATTGTTCGGGTTTCTCCTTTGGTGTTTTTGTGGGCTAGGGTTTTTCTTATTTTCTTTTTTGATTGTAATTCTCTCAAAGGATAGAGTGAGCTTTCTGCTCCGTCTAAATCTTCTATTAAGATTAGTTGGTTTTTAAGCTCTCTTTGTCCAAAATAGTAAAAGGCGTTTTCACTTAATGTGGTTATTTCTATTTTGTCTTCTTCAGGTATGAGTTCTCCTACTTTTTCTTGTAAATGGGTTTTGCCTGTTCCACTTGCTCCTAAACTTACAATATGTAAAGGATGGCTTAATTTTCTGCTCGTAAATATTAAATACATCAACAGCCTATTGCTTTCTTCTCCTATCATTCCACTTTGACCAATCATTCGATTAGTTTCTGACAATAGATTGTCTTGTTTTAAAAATGCCTGTGCGGCTCGCTCTTCTG
>JABSPR010000234.1 GCA_013214975.1 Flavobacteriales bacterium | reverse complement strand
GGTTATGGTTATGGTTATGGCTACGGATATCGAAACCCTTATTTCGTAGATTCGGAAGAAGATGAAACAGAAGACGCGATTGATGGTAAATTTAAAAAATCGTAATACTTGTAAAGCTCAAAGTTAAATTGAGCTTAGTCGAAGGATTCCTAGACTGACTGAGAACATTATCAAGTTGCTTTTGTAAGTTTTATTTCCCTTTATTCCGTTTACTTGGTAGGTAATGGTGGGGTTTATATTCAGTTGAAAGTCTTTTTGTAGCCTATACTTTAAAGTAATACCCAACTTGATTGCAATGTATTTCTTATCAATCGTTTGATTAAAGGTATTCTCTTCACCGCTTTGGACCTGTTTTGATTTTCTATTTATAGTGGATACTGCATAGTTGCTTCCAATAACTAACCCAGCCATCGCATATGTTTTTTTATTGACTTTGTCTATTAAGGCATAGCTATATTCTATTGGAAATGCGATTGTTTTAACTTTATCAAGCATTTCATACTTAGTCAAAGTACTGTCTTTTCTTGTGTTTCCACCTTGTGTTAAATGCGAGAATCCAACTGTATAAATGGATTTACCTTTAAGGTAACTTCCTCTTACACCATAGTTAAGGTTGAGGTGTGGTCTATGTAGTTTCTGGCCAGTAATAATCGAAGAGAAGGAAGGGTTTATTCTGAAATCGAATTCATAGGAAGTTGTATTCCTTCCCGCAAATACGCTTGATGCAGAGAATAATATAATAATGAAAGAGTATGAAAGTAGTTTCATGCTTTATTCTTAAGTACTCACAATATACTAAAAGTAGACAGGGTGGTTACGATTATATATTATAATCAGAATCCGATAACGTTAAAACAGACTTGATATCGTAAAGATAATCAGCACTATAGGTAGGTAAAAGAAAGAGGCGAACATTACTTTCTTTGCATTTATTGTATTGTTGTCAATTAGAAGTTTGTAAGACAAGAAGAGAAATGCGAGATTACTAACCATTATAGCGATAAGAGAATAAATATCAATCATGCTAATGTGGAATGGCCAATATGTAGCGGGTATTAAAAGTGCGCATGACCAGAAAATGTATCGCGATGTAACCATCCCTCTACCTGATGTGGATGGAATAAGCTTGATACCGGCTTTTTTATAATCGTCATCAACAACCCATGATATGGCCCATATGTGGGGGAATTGCCAAATGAATAGTAATAAAAATAACACGCCAGGTTCTAAACCTAAATCGTCCGTGGCGCCTGCCCAGCCAATTAGGGGAGGAACAGCTCCTGGAAATGCACCAATTAAAGAAGCCCAAGGTGAAATCTTTTTAAGTGGAGTGTAGATAAATACATAAGAAAGAAGTGAGGCAAATCCGAGGGCTCCACAAAAGTAATTTACATGAAAGGAGAGAATATAAATACCTGTAATACCCATGATTATTGCATAGATATATGCATTTTTAACAGTCATTCTCTTAGAAGGAAGAGGTCTGTTTTTAGTCCTTTCCATTAAGCTGTCAATGTCTCTTTCCCAAATTTGATTAAAGCCATTTGACGCACCTGTTATAAGGAATCCACCTATTAGTAAAAATGCAAATCGCGCACCATCAAATGCTAAATGGAATTCGGGATGCTTCCCAAGGCCAATTGCATATCCTGCGGCAGCTGAAAACAGTACCAGAGTGGATAGTTTAAATTTAATAAATAGGCCTAGGTCTTTGAGCATTTAATTATTGTTCTGTAATTTGAAGATCGCGAAATTACAATATTAAAGCATAAGCCTTAATGTAAGAAAGAATGGAAATGAATGGGTCTAATGATGATGAGACCCTGAAAATTCATTTCCTTTGTGTTAAATTCTATATCCATGGGAACTTTCCTTTTTGATAATATCATTTTTGGGCCAGTACGGAGTCGTCGTTTGGGTAGGTCTTTAGGGATTAATCTACTTCCTTTAGAGTCTAAATTGTGCAATTTTAACTGTATCTACTGTGAGTGCGGTTGGACTGATAATAAACAGAAATTTGACTTTCATCCGGCAGAGAAAGTATCAAAACAATTAAACTCTACTCTTAAGAAAATGGTAGAGGAGAACGACATTCTTGATGTAATCACTTTTGCTGGAAATGGTGAGCCGACAATGCATCCGAAATTTGACTCGATAATTGAAGATACGATTGCGTTGCGTAATAAGCATATGCCGGATTGTCAGATAGCTGTTTTGTCGAATGCGACAATGCTTCATAAGGAACAGGTTAGAGCGGGATTGAAAAAAATTGATCAATGTATATTGAAGCTAGATGCAGGTTCTGAGGAAATGTTTAGTAAAATCGATAAACCTTTAGGAGGGATTTCTCTTAATAAAATACATAAAGCACTTCTCGATTTTGATGGTGATATGATTATACAGTCAATGTTTTTTGGAGGTGTTTTTGAGGGAGTATCTGTTGATAATACAGTTGAGGATGAATTGAACAAATGGGTGAATCGAATTGCGGAAATCCGTCCAGTTAAAGTAATGGTGTATTCTATTGATAGAGACACGCCAGCTAAAGGTTTGATTAAAGTATCAAAGGAGAAGTTAGAAGAGATTGCAGAAAAAGTAAAAATGCTGAGAATAGCTTGTGAAGTAGCATAGAGGAAAAGACTTCTTACTATCTTTGCAATCGTTAAAAGTAAATAACAGAATAGTTTTAAGATGATAAAGGAAATGATAAGTCGAGCGCGAATTGCTCAAGAAGAATTTGAATCTTTTGATCAAAAAAGTGTCGATGAGGTTGTAAAGGCAATAGCTAAAGTTGTGTATGACAATGCCGAAGACCTAGCAAGAGATGCCGTTGATGAAACCGAAATGGGAGTCTATGAGGATAAGGTAGCAAAGAATAAAGGCAAGTCTAAAGTTATTTGGAATAATCTAAAAGGGAAAAAATCTGTTGGGATAATTGATAGAGATGAGGAAAAAGGTCTTGTATTTGTCGCTAAACCCAAGGGGGTGATAGGTGCGGTTACTCCTACAACTAATCCTGTGGTAACACCAATGTGTAATGCAATGTTTGCATTAAAGGGGAGGAATTCGATAATAATTGCTCCTCATCCTAGGGCAAAAAAAGTATCCAATAAAACGGTATCGTTAATGAATCAAGCAATAGCTAGTGTTGGCGGTCCATCAAATTTAATTCAATGTATAGAGGAACCTTCAATTCCATTAACTAATGAATTAATGGGAGCTGTGGATGTTTTAATCGCTACAGGTGGACCCGCAATGGTGTCGGCAGCATATAGTAGTGGAAGGCCTTCTTTTGGAGTTGGAGCTGGGAATGTACAGGTTATTATAGATAATGATATAGATTTTAAAGATGCAGCTTCGAAAGTTATTGCCGGTAGGAAGTTTGATAATGGAATAATTTGTTCTGGCGAGCAATCAATAATTGCATCAAAAGGAAAATTCAACGAAGTGATAAGTGCCTTCGAAAGTGAAGGCGCATATTATATAAGTGATCAAGACCAAGTAGATAAATTTAGGAATATTCTATTTGAAGACGGCCATATTGCTAAAGATGCAGTAGGGCAAAGTGTTCAACAGATTGCGAGTATGGCAGGAGTAGAGGTGCCGGAGATAACAACGGTTATTATTCTGAGATCTAATGACTCAGATTCGGATTTGCTTAGAAAAGAAAAAATGTGCCCGGTGATGGTTGCCTTTGAATATGATGATATTGATGACGCTATATCTATTGCCAAACAAAACTTGCTGATTGAAGGCGCAGGGCATTCTACAGCAATCCATTCGAATAATAAGGAAAATATTGACAAAGCAGGTGTAGCTCTACCTGTTTCTAGGTTGGTTGTGAATGCTCCAAGTTCTACCACGGCGGGAGGAAGTTTGTTAAATGGATTTGCTCCAACCACCACGTTAGGATGTGGTTCATGGGGTAATAATTCAATCTCAGAGAATCTAGATTACAAACACTTAATTAATGTTTCTAGGATTGGGTTTGTACAAGATAAGTCAGTACCTACCGATGAGGAAATCTGGTCATGAGCACATGAAGGCTCAACCTTATACTATATATAATTATCATTCTAGGATAGTCTATATTTGATAACGTAACTTTAAATAGAAAATAAATATGAAACAATCTGCAGGTGGCCATACCTTTCACGTTCCTGTAATGGGTATCGGATTTACAATAGATACACCGATAAAGGTTGCTAAATATGGTATTTCGTCTGTAATTTCTATGGTTGATGATTTGATCGTAGAAAAAATGCGTGAAAAGTATTGTGCAGAATTTGGTTTTTCATTTGAGGCTATTTCAAATAAAGTAGATGATTATAGAGCTAAAAGGTTTACAGCTTATTTTGATATTGTGGATGCCGTTGTTAAGAAAAGCTTTGAAGAACTTAAGAACTCTATATATGAAACAAGAGAGGAAGTGAACAGATACATTGATTTGCTTCCGGACTTTTCTTCAGTAAAGCATGGTTATAAAGAATTAGTTGAATCAACAGATGACACTAAAACGATATGGAATTGGCTAGAGGATAATCTTGTGTTGGGAGATATTGATGTAAATATAATGACCAAGTTAGACGCGGCTCAATATATTAGAAAGGTAAAGCAAGAAGCTAAATTTAATGATGCGCACTCTGCTTTGAGAGGATTTGCCAATAGTAAATTGAAATCGGGTGTTGTTTTATCAGCGGGTATGAATCCCCGATTGTATTCATATATAGGAGAGTTTGATGATTTCTTTCCAGATGTGAATGGAAAGGTTAATAAGTCAATAATTCTTAAAGTAAGCGATTATAGATCGGCCCTAATTCAAGGAAAGTTCTTTGCTAAAAAAGGGTTATGGGTTTCTGAGTATAGAATTGAATCAGGATTAAATTGTGGTGGACATGCATTTGCAACAGATGGAATAATGTTGGGGCCTATTCTTCAGGAATTTAAAAAT
>JABSPR010000233.1 GCA_013214975.1 Flavobacteriales bacterium | reverse complement strand
TTATTTTTTTATTATGGCTGTTGTGAGTCTCGATATGCATACAAGTTTGCCTTCATCGTTGGTTATTCGAATTTCCCAAATATGCGTTTTCTTTCCAATATGAATAGCTTTTGCTTTACCATAAACATAGCCAGAATCCACAGGCCTTATATGGTTTCCGTTAACTTCCAGCCCAACGGCGTGGTAATTATTTAAATCGATTAATAAGCCAGAAGCAATACTGCCAAGTGTCTCTGCTAGAACAATAGAAGCTCCTCCATGTAGAATCCCAAAAGGTTGTTTTGTTCTATCATCAACAGGCATTTTGCCGGTAAGAGAATCGTTTTCGGCGCTTATAAGCTCAATTCCTAAATTATTTATAATGCCAGATTTCTCGTAGCTTTTATATGCCTCTATGTTTTTATCTTTAAATATGATCATTGACACTATATTTATTGCGACAAATGTAGACAATAATGCAATTTTATAAGATTCGATGAACCTTGTTGTGTCATATTGTCAGCATTAATGTCATGGCATATAGTTTGACTAGAGAAACAAAAATTAAAAATAATTAAAATGGCTAAAGGCAATATCAATGTACAGACGGAAAACATATTTCCGATCATTAAAAAATTCTTATACTCCGACCAGGAAATCTTTCTAAGAGAATTAGTATCAAATGCTATAGATGCAACTCAAAAGCTAAAGACGCTTTCTTCTTTGGGTAAAGTAAAAGGGGATATAGGAGAATTAAGAGTAGAAGTGGTTTTGGATAAAGATGCCAAAACGATCACTATAAAAGATAACGGTTTGGGTATGTCTTCCGATGAGGTTGAAAAATACATTAACCAAATCGCGTTTTCTGGTGCGGAAGAATTTGTAAAGAAATTCAAAGATAAAGGAGATGGTGCCAATATAATTGGACATTTCGGTTTAGGTTTTTACTCTTCATTTATGGTAGCAGATACAGTTGAGATTATTACTAAGTCTCATGTGAAATCTGCAAAAGCAGCTCATTGGACTTGCGATGGTAGTCCTAACTACGAAATGATTGAGCATGACAGAAAAGATAGAGGAACAGATATTATTCTGCACGTTTCGGAAGAAGAAGGTGCTGAATATTTAGAAGAAAGTAGAATCAAAGAATTACTTAACAAGTACTGTAGATTTCTTCCTGTTGAGATTAAATTCGGGACAAACGAAGAAACTCTTAAAACAGGAGAAGGTGACGATGCTAAAGAGGAAAAGGTAATTACCGATAATATTGTTAATAACCCTAAGCCAGCTTGGACACAAACACCTACTAAATTAAAGGATGAGGATTACAAGTCTTTTTATAGAGAGTTGTATCCAATGAACTTCGAGGAGCCTTTGTTTCATATTCACTTGAATGTAGATTTTCCTTTTAATTTGACTGGTATTCTTTACTTCCCGAAGCTAAACAACAGCATGGAAGTTCAAAAGGACAAAATTCAATTGTATAGTAATCAGGTTTTTGTAACGGATTCTGTTGAAGGTATTGTTCCTGAATTTTTGACTTTATTACATGGTGTGATAGATTCTCCAGACATTCCATTAAATGTATCTAGATCTTATTTACAGTCGGATGCAAGCGTGAAAAAGATTTCTAATCACATTTCTAAGAAAGTTGCTGACAAACTTGAAAGCCTTTTCAAGAAGGATAGAAAGGATTTTGAATCTAAATGGGACGATATTAAAGTATTCATCGAGTACGGTATGTTATCTGAAGAGAAGTTTAATGAAAAAGCATCTAAATTCGGATTGTACAAGAACACAGAAGGGGTTTACCATACAATGGAAGAGTACTTGGCAAAAATCAAGGACAACCAAACCGATAAGGACAAAAAAATTGTTTGCTTATATACGTCTAATGAACAAGAGCAATATTCTTACATTCAATCAGCTAAGAATAAAGGGTACGATGTATTGATAATGGATTCTCCTTTAACTAGTCATTTGCTTTCTAGATTGGAGCAAAGTGTTCCGGATGTTACTTTTGTAAGAGTTGATTCTGATACAGTAGAAAAGTTGATTAAGAAAGACGAAGAAGTACCTTCTAAATTAACAGAGAAAGATGAAAAGGCGTTGCAACCAATTATCGAGGAAGTTGTACCTAAGGAGAAATTCACTGTTTCTTTCGAAAGTATGAGCGAAAAAGAGCAACCGTTTATTATTACAGAGCCTGAGTTTATGCGAAGAATGAAAGAGCAACAACGCATGGGTGGCGGTGGAATGATGATGATGGGTAATATGCCAGAGATGTATAACCTTGTTATTAATTCGAACCATGAAATAGTAGGTAAGATGCTTAAGGAGAAGGATAAAGCGAAGCAGAAAGAATTGATTAAGCAAACAAGTGATTTGGCTATGCTATCTCAGAACTTATTGAAAGGTGAGGAATTAGATAGCTTCATTAAAAGAAGCCTTGATTTAATCAAGTAATAAATAAAATTCTAATCTTCAATGAACCCGCCGTCTTCATCTTCGGGTTCTTGAAGAGGAGGATAAAACTCGTATTCAAAAAGTAGCTTTCTTTTAGCTCCTAATTGATCAACGACAATTCGGTAAACGATGTCTGATTCATCGTATTCGTAAGTAGTAATAGTAGGAGGAACTTCTTTTTGATGTTCCTCTTTTACTTCTACTATGTAATACTTTGTCATCTTATCTTTACTAAACTTCATTTGTTGGTTTGTAACTCCATCCTTTTTGCGAATTACGTTTCCTAAATGATCGTATTCGTAGGTTAATTCACCTTTTAATTTAGATCCACCTGAAAGCCAGGATCTCTTTTCTGAAAGCAACTGTCCTTTTCCGTTATACTTGTATGTCGCGCTTAGCATTGGTTTGAAGTTGAAGTCAACCACCTTTTTACTTAAAACTCTTCCTGCTTCATCGTTTTTATATTTTTCGATAGACATTACATGATGTTCTTTATTCTTAATCTTAAATTTGGATAAATATCCAAGTTTATCATACTCATATTCGTAATAAAAGTCGTGTTTCCCTCCAAGCGTTACCGATCTTTTTAAACTCTTTTCAAAGTCGAAATAATAAGTATCCGTGTACCGATCATTGTACGGCTGGGTAATTTTATAAATCCTGCACAAACTATCAATAGCGATGATTTTTTCTTCATAGAAGGTATCGTTTCGGTGAACGATTTTCTTGACAATGTTACCCAGGTTATTTGAATTAAACTTGTAGACGTACTCTTCAGCAGATTTTGTAATATGGCCTCTTTTGTTTCTTTCTTTGAAGTCTGTACGAATTAAATTACCATTTTCTGCGTAATTTTCCGTGCTGAATTTATACCATTCGTCGTCTTCGAAACCATCAGTCCATTTATATTCTGATTTTGAAATGGATTTAATTCGGTTGTTTAGGATACGCGCTTTCTTCTTCTCGATTTTCTCGTTGTAAACTTGTCCGTTGTAGAATAGGCTCTGATGTGAGACTATTTCTCCGATATAGTTCTCATGCCGCACGTAAAGAGCAAAGTCAGAAATGGTTTCAATGTTTTCATTATCCTCAATATCTACAGTTTCGAAAGTTGAATAGTCTTCATCTAACCAACTTAGACTATCAATTCTTTCTTGCGAATAGCAAAACATAGGGAATGTAAATAGAAATAAAATTGAGTACAGATTATTCATCCGAAAGAGCAATGGATAGTACGTCAGATTTGGTAATAGGATTCTAAAGGTAATCAATTTGTGGGCTATGTTTATAGTTAAATGATCACGTATATCATGGAAGAGACTTTACTGGTAAGTTCTGATTTGTTCTTTTATGTGTTGTTGATTTCGAATATTTGAGAATAACAGATCTGTATGATTAACTCGTATATCGTTGCTATATTTGCCAAAATAAAATTGAAGTAAAGTCTAATGGCGAAATTCGTAAAGTATTTAGGAGGAGGTTTGGGATGGGCATTTGGTGGTCCTATAGGTGGTCTGTTTGGCTATTTCATGGGTTCTATGATAGACAATGCACTTTCTGGTGAAGATACGGAAACTGGAACCAGAAGTAGCGGGCGAACAACTCCAGGTGATTTTGGCGCTAGTTTATTGGTTTTATCTGCAGCGGTAATGAAAGCAGATGGGAAAGTCTTAAAAAGTGAACTGTCGTTTGTAAAAGACTTTTATCGTAATCAATTCGGTGCTGCTCAAACAAATGAGCAGATGGCTATGCTCAAAGAACTTCTTAAACAAGACATCCCTTTACAAGATGTTTGTTTACAGATAAAGGCCAATATGGATTATTCAGCTAGACTACAAATGATGCATTACTTGTTTGGTATAGCTAGGGCCGATGGAAATGTAGATAATAGTGAAATAGACGTAATAGTAACTATTGCTCGATTCATGGGGATAAGGCCAATGGATTTCGAGTCTATCAAAGCAATGTTTGTGAAAAGCGTTGATGGAGATTTTAAGGTGCTTGAATTAGATCCTAATTGTACAGATGATGAATTAAAAAAGGCATACCGTAAAATGGCCGTTAAATTTCACCCCGATAAGGTAAGTCATTTAGGAGATGATCATCAGAAGGCTGCTAAAGAGAAGTTTCAGAAAATAACGGATGCCCATGAAAATATTAAAAAGCAAAGAGGGCTTAAATGATTGCATAAAGATGTATGAAATTGCGGTTCTTACTTTAAGTGGTATTATATAAGTCAAATATTTTCAATGCACTAAATAAATTGTAAGTTTGCCTAGCTAAATCTACAGGTGTAGGTTCTATTTAATAATAAACTTAATAAGCATGAAAAGGAATTTAATTAAAATAGGCATAGTTCTATTAGCTGGAGCTACCTTCTTGACTTCTTGTGAGAAAAGCGATAGCACAAGAAATAAAAGAATTATTGGTGAGTGGACAATGACTACGCAAACTACTACATCTGCATCTAATACAAATACAATAACTAACAATAATGTAAATGATGATGAAGTAACATACGTGGCGTCATCATCAGATTTTTCAAACATAGCAGATGGTATTTATATCAGTGAAAGTCAATCGGAATGGATTAGGGAGTATGATTTGCAAAGAGTAAAATCGTATGATAATGACTGGGATCCGGAAGATTGGGAATCATGTCCTACAGGTGAGGATGATGAGTGTGAGGAGGATGAATATACTAATGCTAGTAGAACTGAGCAGAAAAGGGCATATGTTATTATTGTGTTTGATGATGGTACTTACCAGGAAACATCTACAATTACAAGAGTTTCTTATGAAAGTAAAGGAGAAGCAACTGGGTCAAATTATGATGGTAATAATTTGCAAGCAGGATCTGATTGGGATACAGACAATGATTATAGCGAAGACAAGCCAGATGTAACTGTTACTACAGGTACATGGGAGTGGAGAGGCAATATCGATGATAACGGATATATCTCAGCTGGTACTATGCAAGGTACTGTTGTGACGTTAGAGAAAGACATCCTTACATTATCTGATTCTAATTCTAGAACGGAGAATGATGATGAGAGTGATGAGGTCGAAGATATGTATGAGCATGATGAGAATGATATGAAAGATGGTATTAACACAACCATTACTACGTATGCTTCTACTTCTACGTCATCTCAAGTTTGGACAAAATCAGATGATAAGAAAGCAGGAAAAGTAGACTAATTACTTTTTAGTAATAAAATTTAAAAGCCTCTTGAGTTTTCCTAAGAGGCTTTTTTTATGTTTTTATCTGTTAGGTAATAGCGTTTTGTCTCCACCCTCCTCTGAAGAAATAAACTGTAGTTAATAAGGGATATGGTAGATATGCTATTCGTGGATAGTGCTTTTTACTTTCCTGTTATATGCAAGCAAATACAATAAAATGGAAAGAATACAACATATAGAAAATGAGATTTCCGAGTTAAGAAATCAATTACAGAATCATAAACTATACAAAAACTTAAAGACAGTAAATGACATCAAGGTTCTTATGGAAAATCACGTGTTTGCTGTTTGGGACTTCATGTCACTTTTAAAGTCTCTTCAAATAAAATTGACAAATATTGAAATTCCCTGGACACCTTCTGAAAATGCAACTCTTTCGAGGTTTATAAATGAAATAGTACACGGAGAAGAAAGTGATATTAACGAGTTAGGAGAACCAAAAAGTCATTTTGAAATGTACTTAGATGCAATGCATCAAATTGGAGCGAATACTAGTGGTATTT
>JABSPR010000232.1 GCA_013214975.1 Flavobacteriales bacterium | reverse complement strand
TTACATCCAACATATGTAGGTAACGTTGTTAAAGCTTTAGGTTCAACCAAGCAAGGTTATCCATTGGTAACAAGATCGTTAGGCGAGGCAGGGGTTTTAAGTACTTTAAGCTCAAATGAGTTTATTTCTTCCATTAGAAATCAATTTGTAGCTCGAGTTCATAAAGTAGAGAGACTTACACCGACTATCTTAGAAGTAACACTACATGCACCTTTAGCTGCTAAGAATTTTGAACCAGGTCAGTTTTACAGATTACAAAACTTTGAGTCTTTAGCAATGTGTACAGAAGATGGTACAACTCTAGCTATGGAAGGTTTAGCATTAACTGGTGCTTGGCAAGACAAAGAGAAAGGTCTTATATCTGTAATTATTCTTGAAATGGGTGGATCTTCAGATCTATGTATGCACCTAAAGGATAATGAAGAGGTAATTCTAATGGGCCCTACAGGAACTCCAACAGAAATAGAAGGGAATGAAAAAGTAATGTTAATAGGTGGAGGCCTTGGTAACGCTGTTCTTTTCTCTATCGGAAAAGCATTTAAGGATGCAGGTTCGCAAGTGTTGTATTTCGCTGGCTATAAGGAAATGAAAGACAGATATAAGATTGAAGAGATTGAAAAGGCTTCTGATATTATTATCTGGTGTTGTGATGCTGGTACATTTGAGCCAGAGCGTCCACAAGACAAGACTTTCCATGGAAATATTATTGAAGGTATTGCTGCTTATGCGAAAGGAGAATTAGGGGATATGCCAATAAGAACGGAAGATTGTGATCGTGTAATTACAATTGGCTCGGATAGAATGATGGCTGCCTTGAAGAATTCGAGATACAATATCCTTAAAAAGTACTTCAAAGAAGATCACGTTGCATATGGTTCTATTAACTCGCCAATGCAATGTATGATGAAAGAGATATGCGCGCAATGTCTTCAGTTACATGTAGATCCTACTACTGGTGAAAGACATTATGTCTACAGCTGTTTCAATCAAGATCAGATATTGGATCATGTAGATTTCCCTCATTTAAATGAGCGATTAAAACAGAACAATGTGCATGAGAAACTTACGAAGCATTGGATCGATAGATCGTTAAAATCGTTGGGGCTGAGATAATCTAGTTTAGAATATTTATCTCTTTATACCGTAAGCATATCCGTGAAACAAAAACTCTGATTGGCTTTATCTGCAGGACTAATGTTAGGTCTTGGTATCTCCTTTTATTTCGTTACTAATCTTGCTCAAAAGTATTTGTACACCTCTGTAGCTGAGTAGATTGTTAAGGATAACAAGGTGATTTGGATCGCTATTTTAGAGAATATAAAGTATAGCGGAAATTTTAGTGAGGATGAAGATGGTATGATGAAATACCTACAATCTTTTTGCGACAATATTGAACTCTCAAACAATGGATATGTTTGTGTAGTTGATAATTCTGGAAAGCTAATAGCATATCCTGACTACGATCCCGATTATTTTGAAAGCTTAGGAGACGTATCTGTTTCTGATATTCAAGGTGAGAATGTGAAAACCTTTAAGGATATTAATACGAACGAAATATTTTCGGAATTAGCAAATTACGCAGATGCCGACTATAGCGACATTATTGTTTCAATGCTTGTTGGTGAATTAGGAAAACGCGTACAAGTACATCAATGAAAAGAAGATGTTTTGGAACAGGCCGAGGGTTATACGCTAAATGTGATGTATTGGGAACTTACTATAACGGTTATATTTGGCTTGATTGCCTTCTTCGGTCTGAAGATGATACACATAGTTCATGAGGAAAAAAGGGTACTAGTCGAACCCAGAATTAAGCATTAGCTCTAGGTCTAAAAAGGCTAAATCGTCCTTGTCTACTTCACGTATTAAATTCTTTGTAAGATATTTGTAAGCCGAACTGCTTTTGTCTTGTATTGCCTTCGCAGTAGCTTTTCGGGTTTTAGAAATAGTTAATTTACTACTCACCGACGAATTCTTTCCTGTAGAATAGCACAGGTCTATTAGGTTATTGAGATCAAACATTATAAAGTGTATTAAGTTGTTAAGTGATACGGAAATAGCGCCTTAAGGTTTTGCTAAATTGCTACGTAGGATTACCTATTTCCAAAGTATTTTAAGGAACATGGGTTAAGACAATTATTGTACCTTTCTATAAAATTCCAGACTATTTTATTCCTACCATGCGCGTTACTCTTGTACTTCTTATAGTTGTTTGTCAACTATTTTCGATTAACTCTTTTTCTCAAGGGAGGTTCGGTGCAGGTGCTAATGCTATCTACAACTTTCAAAGTGGAGGAATAGGTATTGGCTTGCAGGGAGATATGAATGTCTCCAAACGATTAATACTTGCTTCTCTAGTAGATTATTATCCGTCATTTAATACATACCACGAGTTGTACGTCGGTATTGAGAGTATTATTCCCATATTTCATGTTAAGAAAAGTTGGATAGGATATCCATTATTGGTCGGGTATTACCAAATGCTTTTTAATCACGGTAGTTTTGGTGCGGAAAAATCGAAGTTTAGCAATTTTACATATGAGGCAGGTTTAGGTTTTTCGAAAGCAAAGGGCACGATAAAACCGCTCGTAGAGCTGCGTTATGATATTAAATGGAAAGAGGTTAATTTGAGAGCAGGGGTAATGTGGTATTTCCCTCACAAAGATAAAGTACATAAGCGCTATCAATATATCTGGAAAATTTGAAACTCAGTGTTGAGTGTGTCGTTAAAATAGGAAGCTAAAAAACAAGTTATGAGAAATCAATATGTAAAAATTGCCAGTTTAGTTCTAATTGCAGTTTCTGTGATTGCAGTAAGTTGTAAAAAAGACAGGTTTGATGAAGAGAAAGAGAATAGCTCTACCTATTCTTCTATGGATGAATTCTACGATGCAAACAAACAGCCTGAGCAATCCGTAACGATAACTTACGAGGATACATGCTGTGGTCCGATATTTACAGGAACAGAGGGAACAAAAATATATCTGCATAGTAGTTTGTTCGAATTACCAGATGGTACGGACTTAACTGTTCCTTACGATATTAAGTTAATAGAACTTTATCCTATTTACGATATGATTTACTACAAACAGCCTACAATTGATAGTGATTTTCCAATAGAGTCTACTGCAGAGATTAAGGTAAGAGTCGTTAAAGATGGTGTAGAATGTATTTTGAAATCAGGCTTAGGATATAACATGGAGTTAAGTGCTGGTAAAGCGCCAGCTGCTAATAACGATATGTCTGTTTACTATGGTGCAACAGCAGAGGATGTATCCGATTGGTCAACGAGCTCAGATAATATTTCTTCTGTCGTAACTGATAGCGCTGGCTACTTTTTAACGATAGCAAAACTTAATTGGGTAAACTGTGCTAGGCCTTATGCCGAAAGTGGTGTTCACTCTAGTTTAGTATTTACTGCAACTGGTGCAGGAACAGAGTTTATTGATATCTGGGTGTCTTATAGTAGTGTTAAATCTTTAACGAGAGCTATCGATTTTACTGCGAAGAGCATACCTACTGCAAGTACGGTAGAAGTGGTAGCAGTAGCAATGGATCAAGATGGTAATTATGTTATGCATAATTCACTAGAAGTGGTTCTTGCAGATGGGTCTGTAACCTTAGATATGCAAGTTTCTACGAAAGAAGCGGTAACAGCGGTATTCGAAGACTTATAGAATTAAGCTTTCTTTAGGGTGAATTCAAAGGTAGATCCTGTACCGAGAGTGCTCCGTACATTAATAGACTGATCGTGCGTTTCTACGATGTGTTTAACAATGGCTAAACCCAAACCGGTTCCACCCATGTTTCTAGATCTGTTGGTATCAACCCTGTAAAACCTTTCGAAAAGACGGGGGAGGTGCTCAGCGCTAATTCCCATTCCGTTATCCGAAACCTCTACTAGTATCTTGTCGTGGATTTCGATTACATGTACAGTTGTGGTGCCGTTTTGCTTACCGTATTTAACAGAATTCACTATTAGGTTTGTAACCACCTGACGGATTTTTTCCAGGTCGGCTGTTACGAAATAATTTGATTTTGTATTGGGTGCAAATTTCAAGTTGATCTCTGCGGCTGTAGCTTTAAATTCCAATGTTTCGAATACCTCAGAAATTAAATCGTGTAAATTGAAACGAGTCAAGTTGAGGCTCATTTGGCCGCTTTCGATCATGGATATGGTGCTTAGGTCTTCTATGATCGCACTCAAGCGTTCCGTGTTCTTAGCGGCTTTGTAAACATATTCTTGGTTTATCTCTTTATCCTCAAATCTCCCATCAATAAGCGTTTCTAAATACCCTTGAATATTAAAAATTGGCGTTTTTAATTCGTGAGATACGTTAGCCAAAAACTCTTTTCTGTATTTTTCTAGGCGTTCTAGTTGTTCCTTCTCTTCATTCTTATCCTTCACCCAATTCATTACCTCATCTTGTGTTTTTTCTAGATTAGGAAACTGGTCAATTTGAATGTCGTTGAAATCCGTTGAATACATGGATTGGTAAATGACATTGATTTTAGTTTTAATGTAAACTCTAATCAGGTAGGCTAGAAAGAAGTATGTAGCGCTGAATAGAAGAATGGATAAAACGAGGATAGTTAATAGAGAGTTGAATTTTCCATCTAAAAGCAGAAAAGAATACGCAATACCTACAGAAACAATGGTTGTCGCAATAGCAGAGATTAATGTTATTTTTTTTGCTGAAATATTTTGCATGCTTCTGTCTTAAAAATCGGCTTTGTAGCCGATTCCTTTACTTGTTATAATGTATTTGGCACCGATTTTCTCTCTTAATTTTCTAATGTGTACATCGAGTGTTCTGTCGCCCACGAAGATTTGGTTTCCCCATAGTTCCATGTAAATCTCGTCTCGCGAGAATACTTTCCCAGGCGTAGAGGCAAGTAGTGCAAGTAGATCAAATTCTTTTTTCGGTAGGTCTATTTGGACACCATCTTTAGTGACAGCCCTTTTTTCAGGATTAATAATGATATCTCCCAGTGTGATTTTCTTAGTGGAAGTATGATTGGTACCACTTCTTTTGAGCAAAGCATTAATTCTTGCTGTAAATACTTTTGGTCTTATTGGTTTGGTAATGAAGTCGTCTGCGCCTACTTCAAATCCGGTAATTTCAGATATCTCTTCATCTCTTGCAGTAAGAAACACAATTAAAGTCTTGTTGAATAAGGCTTCTTTTCGCAATTCCCTACATACTTCAACACCGTCTTTACCCGGCATCATTAGGTCTAAAACAATAAGATCTGGTAGTTTCTTGCGGGCTAATTCAATCCCTTTATAGCCATCGTCTGCAGTATACACTCTATATCCTTCTTTTTTTAAGTTGTAGCTCAGGAACTCAAGGATGTCCGTTTCGTCATCTACTAAGAGTATTTTCTTCTGCAATTTATCCATACGCTAAGGTAGCTATCCTCGGTTTAAGGTAAACAAAGATGAACTTTAATGTTGACAACTTCATGTATAATCATAGCTTCTAACATCGATTAGGTTTTAGATTATTGAATAAATCAGTGTAATTTTATAGGAACCTTATAAGATGAGCAAAGGAAAATTATTCGCATTAGTGGCAGTTCTGTTACTCATGTTTCTTTTTGGATTTAATGTAATTCAAGAAGGTAAGAGAGGAGGACAACTAATCTATTCAGAAAGTTGCGCTGCTTGTCACGGCCCCAATATGGAAAAGCTAGTAGGCAGATCTAAGCTTGCTTGGGATAATAAAGATTACGTTGTAGAACGCATAAAAAATGGAAACCCAGCTGTGGGTATGCCGCCATTTAAAGACCTCTTGGTAAAAGATGATATTGACAAGCTCGTAAAGTACCTCTTAACTAATCTAGAAACTTTAAATAAGGAAATACCAAAGGTAGATAGTAGCCTACATTCATCGAAAGAACTTAATTACACGTTAGAGACGGTTGTAGACTCTATTAATATCCCTTGGGGTATGACATGGCTTCCGAATG
>JABSPR010000231.1 GCA_013214975.1 Flavobacteriales bacterium | reverse complement strand
TCTTCTACTTCTTCCTTGTAAATCTTCATTCCCCTTGCTTTATAATTGTTAATAGCATTTGGGTGATCATCGGTACAAGTGTGCAACCAAACCCTTTTTGTATTTGGACAATCCCAAGCGATTTCTAATGCAATAGTCAATAAGCTGCCGCCAAGTCCTTTTCCAATAAAATCTTTCGCAAGGCCAAAGTAAATGATCTCGACATTTCCTTCAGCCTGTTGCACTAGTTCAAAGTATCCTGCTTCGGAATTTTTGAAATGAACAGAGTAACAAGTAACGTTGTTATCTTCAGAATTAGTTTTCCAAATTTCATTGGTCCAATCGTTACGTTCTACCCAATTGAAATTTTTCCCAACAAGGTGATGTAAATGTTTGCTTTGTAAGAAATTCACGCTTGGAATATCTTTAATAACAAGCCCATCAATGCGAGGTTTTGAATGGAGCTGTGTCCGCGAATTAATTTCGAGATAAGTTGTGATGACTTTTTGCATGCTTGTTTAAATTGAGATCTTCCAATATTCAAAAGAAATGAAGAATTCGCTAGTGCCATATCTACCTTCTAATAAATACTTTTTCAGTTTTTGTTTTTCCTTCCGATTCTAATCGGATAATATAAATTCCAGGATTTAATACAATGAAAGTGTCATCAAGCGATGTTTCATTGTATAAGTTTTGACCACTAATGGTATAAATAGATATTGCAGCAGCTCCAAAGATTGATATTCCATTAGATTGAATTGAAATTGTCGGACCTTTTACAGAATTATTTATGCCAACAGTACTGCAGTCGCTAGAATATGAAGCCCATGAGTCTAATTGGTCTATTAATGGTAATGTATTTGATGAAACGTCATTTGCTTGACCGTTTGCCCAAGTGGATGCCCAAACAGGATCGTTTACTTGAATGCAATATAGATTGGGGTTTCCAGATGCTAGAATTTGCGATATATTGTAGAATACAGAGAGGTTCAAAGTCGAAAGGTTATTGTTGTGACAGCCTAGCTCATCAATATATAATAGATTAGGAGAATTTTGGTAGAAATAAATGTTTGTAATATTATTATTCGAACAATGAATTATTTCAAGTTCAGGGTTGTTCGATAGGTCTAAAGATGTAAGGCTGTTATAGCTACAATAAAGCTTTTCCAATAAAATATTATTTGATAGGTCAAGGCTAGTTAACATATTTGTATCACTCGAGAGTCTTATAAGTTTAGTATTTTGAGATAGGTCCAAGCTAGTAAGTAGATTGTCGCTACATCCTAGCCAGGTAAGTTCTGTATTCGCTGATAAATTTAAAGAGGAAACTTGATTGCTCTTTAAACTGAGGGTTGTGATGTTCGTAAATGCTTCAATTCCACTTAGGTCACTCACTCCAGCAGATGCTAGATAAATACCGCCGGTATATACTGCAGCCTCACTATATGAAATTTCACTGTTTTGATCTGTGTTTAAGCTATTATTATTAACAAGGTAATTCTTAAACACGACATCTGGAATGTTTACATTCTGAGAAAATAAAATTGAACTACTAAGTACAAATAGAGCGAAGGTGATATTAATTATTTTCATGAAACTTGTTTTATGATTAATATGATTTGGTATAATGTCATCGAATATAAGTTTGTTAGTTGTATTTTTTTTACATAATATATTGGATGTGTGGCGAAGATGTTTTACCTCTTTCTAGAAAGGGACCTAGAATGTTTTTGATCAACAATAAAACTACAGATAGAAATCTCATCTTGAAATTTATCTGTTTTAATTAGAGTTTTTTACTTCAGGTACATATTATATATAAGGAGCATCTATTTGAGAGTAGATTAAGTTGATGAAATTTACTATTTTCATAACTAGTTAGACACCAAAAGGTTGAGGGTATTGCTTTAAAGCTGTTCCTTGAAAAAATGGATACTGAAGAATCAATTTCATTAAAAATGAAGAGCAAACTTTATAGTATTTACGAATCACCTGTCAAGGGTAGCTACCACCCAGATTACTGGAGTACGTGGGATCTTTGAGTTTATATTAATAGACGATGTCTATTATTCCTCTGGCTATAGAATAGGTCGGACCCGTTTCTCAATTACGAGATAATCTTCATAAAAGCATTTTACGATGAGTGATTTCAATTTTTCCATTTCGAATATTCCTGTACAAATCAGCAATAAGTTGATACTTACAATAGTATTGCTGTTAAGTGTTTCTGTATTATTTGCCCAGCCTTCAAACGACGATATATGTAATGCGATTTCTTTAACGGATGGCCAACCGTTATGTGGGCAAGACAATACGGGAGCAACTGTTGCAGGTGGAGACGTGCTTGGTACGTGCTGGGAGGATGCCCCTCTGTCCGGAATGGGAGCAGTTTTAAGTAACACGGTATGGTATAGTATGGTTTGCCCTCCCTCTGGAGGTATTTTCTTAACCACAGATTTTGAGGTTGCTGGTGGATTATTAGATACAGAGATGGCTATTTATTCATCGTCGAATGGAACTTGTACAGGTAATCTTACAGAAGAGGATTGTAATGAAGATCCATCTATGACAGATTTATTCACAGGTCATGCAAGAATACGAGTGGAAGGATTGAATCCTGGAGAAACTTATTTTATTATGTTGGACGGTAGATCAACATCGGGAGTAGTATATGATCCGGCAGAAAGTGATGAAGATTATGGAACAAGTACAACAGGAGAATTTTGCATTGTTGGAGTCGAATTTGGTGGTGGTAGTGGTGGTATAGCTGGAACAACACTAGATTATTTTTGTAATCCAGACTTTTCTGAATACGATGCTGAAGGAACAGATTTAAACCAGGATTGTTATAACGATATGGGAGGTACTCCAGGTTTCTTTGATCAACAAAACTTTCCAAACTGTACAGATCCTGTAGATGTTTACAATTTTGATCTGGATTGTGGATTTCAATTTAATGATGTTGCGAATAATGACTTTCTTGGATGTGAATACACGATTACGATGCATTGGAAATTTGACCAACAAAATTCTGCAAAAGATTGGCAACGATTAATTGATTGGAGTAATCATTCTAGTGATGATGGGATGTATGTAGAAGGCATGGGTGGCGCCGGTGGTACTTATGAGTTTTGGGAGATTCAAGGTATGAACGGCGCTGGTATTGGTTTGGATGATGAATGGAATACAGGTGTTTTTACAAGAACTTGCGACGATGAATTCTGTATGTACAATTTTGATGAGAATGGAGTAGGGTGGGATGGTTCTGCAGAAGGTTTGGTATTATGTATTGATGATAATGGAACTGGGTTGGTTCAGAGTGGGGATTTTATAAATTTTTTCACAGATGATGATCAAGTAAGTAATGAGACAGCGCCGGGCCAAATTGCTTATTTGTCGATTTCTAATTTTGCGAATACGCAAGCCGAGATTATTGAGATGGTACCAACGATTCCCTGTCCTTGTCAGTTTTCTCCTCCTCCAACATGCGAGGTTACATATCAAGTAAATGAAACTTGTTTTGGTTACGGCAATAGTATGCTTGAAGTAACTATAGCAGGGGATGACGTGGAAATACCCTACACGGTTATTTGGCCCACAGGAAACCAGGAAACCGGTTTGTCTAATGGAAGTGTTGCAATAGAGAATGCGGTTCCGTCTGGTTTTAATGTAGTTACGGTTACAGATAATCAGGGGCTTGAAGGAACCTGCAGTGCATATATATCTGTTCCGCCTCCAGTGGTTATTGATACTATTGTTACTTATGTTAATTGTAATGGAGAATCCAATGGCGCCTTGGATCTTACAGTTACTGGTGGCGTAGGTGCCCTTTCTTTGATTTGGGATGATAATACTACAACAGAAGATAAGACTGGCTTATCAGCCGGTACATATACCGTTTCTGTTACGGATGCCCTTGGGTGTATTCGTACTATGGAAAAAACATTAATAGATCCTCCACCAATCGTTTTAACCTTGGTTCCAACCAACGAATTTTCATGCGGAGCTCCTGGTTCTCAAGACGGAAGTATAGACTTAACTGTAACAGGAGGGACTCTGTATCCAGACACAATAACTACGCCCGGAATTGGCGCTGGAGGTACAATAGTAGGGAAGACGTCTACTTCATTTTTTATGGATTTAACAGGAGTAGTTAATCCAGGTCCAATTACAGCAAGCACTATTAAAGAAGTATGTGTTAATATGGATGATGTTCCAAATGGCAAGCTGGATAAATTGGAGTTAAAACTGATCAGTCCATGTGGTGAACCGGCTAGCATATTGCTTAAAGGAAATACTAATATGAATAATGCTGCTGCTTTCAATGTTTGTTTTACTCCGGATGCTGGAGCACAAATTGGCGGAGCAGACTTTTCCGGAATATTCCTTCCTGAAGGGGAAGCTCTAGATGATCCGGCAGGAGCTATTATGGCTTGTGGAAATAAGGAAGGTGCTTGGGAACTGTGGATTGGTACAGGGGAGATGAACGATGGGAATTTGGTTGATTGGACGTTAACATTAGAAGATACTCAGCCCGATACTGACCTTGATCTTTTATGGAGTACAAATGAAACTACAGAAGATATATCTGGCCTAACCGGTAATAATGGATTTATTACTTACACGGTTACGGCGACTGATGACAATGGATGTACTAATTCTGGATCTGCAGATATATGGTGCCCAATTGCTCCAATTTGTAGTATAGCGATAGATCAAGAACCTTCTTGTTTTGGTTTTAATGATGGTATGGCCACTGTAACGGTTGATTTAGGTAGTAGCCCGGATTTCAGTATCGACTGGGGCAATGG
>JABSPR010000230.1 GCA_013214975.1 Flavobacteriales bacterium | reverse complement strand
GCACAATTTAGAGGTGTTAGGAATGTAGAATTTTTCCTTTTTAGGCTGGAGAAACTTTTTGCTTAATTTTTGAAAACAACAACTTTTTATATTGATCCGTTATTTCTATAAATTTGCACCACTTAAATACTTATATAATGAGTTCAGAAAATAGAAAGTGGAGCAGAGAAGAAATTAGAGCAGTGTATGACAGGCCGCTTATGCAATTGGTTTTCGACGCAGCGGTCGTTCATCGAGAAAATAATGATCCATTAGAAGTTCAGGTAAGTAAGCTTATATCTGTTAAAACAGGTGGATGTTCTGAAGATTGTGGTTATTGTCCACAGGCTGCAAGGTACCATACTGGTGTTGAGAATCAGCCGTTGATGTCTGTTGATGAAGTGCGAAAGGATGCGGAGGATGCAAAGGCATCTGGTGCTTCTAGATTGTGTATGGGTGCGGCTTGGAGGAATGTTAAGGAGGGAAAAGACTTTGATAATATACTCGAGATGGTTCGTCTGGTAAACGGAATGGATATGGAAGTATGTTGCACGTTAGGGATGATTACCGACGATCAAGCGAGAAGATTGGCGGATGCTGGTCTGTATGCATATAATCACAATGTAGATACATCAGAAGATTATTATAAAGAAATTATTTCTACTCGGGCGTACGATGATAGATTGAAGACTATTGAGAATGTTCAGAAGTGGGATGTTGGGGTTTGTTCGGGTGGTATTATTGGAATGGGTGAGTCTATAGAAGATAGAGTAGGTATGTTATATACTCTGGTTAATTTAGATACACCACCGGCTTCTGTTCCTATTAACGCATTGGTGCCTGTGGAGGGTACGCCAATGGCAGAGAATTACAAAGTGCCAATTTGGGACGTTGTTCGAATGATAGCTACAGCGCGAATTGTATTGCCGAAAGCATCTGTTCGTATGTCGGCAGGTCGATTGGAAATGAGCATGGAAGGGCAGGCAATGTGTTTCATGGCAGGTGCGAATTCTGTTTTTGCAGGGGATAAGCTACTTACTACTCCTAATCCAGAGTTTAATCAGGATAAGGAAATGTTTGACATTCTTGGTTTGAAAACTAAAGCGGCATTTAAGGATGGCGATAAGCCAGAAACAAAAGAGTCTTATAAGGAAGTGAGGGCTACCGAAAAACCGAAATGGTCTAGGCCTGGACATAGTATTGACGCTAATATTACTGCTTCGAAAAAGGGTAAGGAAGAGGCTGTATAGTCTATATCTTAATTAGGAATTGAAGCTTGTTTGTTAATACAGGCAGGCTTTTTTGTGTTTGGTGCAAATAAAATAAGGGTATCTTTGAGGCCCTTTTTTATTTAGGCATGAGATCAATTGAAGAGTTTATAAGTAAGTCGCTGAGCGACAGGAAAGAGAACGGTGCTTTACGAGAACTTTCTGTTAAGAAAGGCTTGGTAGATTTTTGTTCTAACGACTATTTGGGCTTTTCAAGGTCAAAGGATCTAAAAGATCGAATAAGCTCGGAGATGCAAGATATGGGGGTGGGTTCTACAGGTTCTCGTCTATTAACTGGTAATTCAGTCGAGATAGAAAAACTTGAGAGTCGAATAGCGAAATTTCATATCGCGGATGCAGGATTGATTTACAACTCAGGATATGATGCAAATTTAGGTCTGCTTTCTTGTTTGCCTAAAAAAGGAGATACTGTTATTTGTGATGAGTATTCTCATGCATCTATCCGGGATGGTATTCGATTAAGTCTAGCAAAATCTTTTTCATTTTCACATAATGATATTTCTCAGCTGGAAGAAAAATTATCTATCGCGGAAGGGAAAATATACGTGGTTGTTGAATCTGTTTACTCGATGGACGGAGATCAAGCTCCTTTAAAAAGTATTGTGGAGTTATGTGAAAAATATGAGGCTGCCCTCATTGTAGATGAGGCTCATTCAACTGGTATTTTTGGTGAAAAAGGGGAGGGTTTGGTTGCTGAATTAGGACTGGAGAAAAGAGTCCTTGCTCGTGTCCATACTTTTGGAAAATCAATGGGTTGTCATGGTGCAATTGTTCTTGGTGGTGCTAATTTGAGATCTTATTTGATTAACTTTTCCAGGTCGTTTATTTATACTACAGGAACTCCTAATTATGCCGTTATAGCCATAAAAAGCGCCTATGACATCCTGTCAGGAGTTGGGTTTAATTCATCTAAACTCAGCAAGTTAGTAAGTTTATTTAAATCATTACTTCATGACTGTGTTGATTTCGATTTGATAGAGAGTTCTTCCCCGGTTCAATGCTTGGTTGTGCCTGGAAATGATAGCGTAAAGAGGCTTTCTGGAAGGGTGAATGATCGTGGTTATGATGTTAGGCCAATTCTATATCCGACTGTAAAAAAGGGAAAAGAGCGTATTAGGATTTGTATCCATTTATTTAATTCGGAAGAGGAAGTTAGAGGGTTGGTTGAAGCCATTAAATTGAGTGTATGAAGAAATATTTTGTAACTGGAAATGGAACCGAAGTCGGAAAAACATTTGTGTCTGCGATTTTAGTGGAGGCGTTAAAAGCAGATTATTGGAAACCAATTCAAGCCGGTGATTTAGAAAATTCGGATAGTAAATTGGTGCGAAGTTTGGTATCAAATACGCAAAGTAAATTTCATACAGAAGGGGTGCTTTTGTCTCAACCTATGTCTCCTCATGCGGCGGCAAGAATTGATGGAATTGACATTAAATTGGAGTCTTTTTTAGTTCCTGAAACGGAGAATGATTTAATTATTGAGGGAGCTGGTGGCTTGATGGTTCCGATAAATGATAACGGAGATCTGATATTAGATTTGATTAAATATCTAGATGTAGAAGTAATTGTTGTTTCTAGAAATTATTTAGGAAGCATTAATCACACGCTACTAACTTTTGAAGTTCTAAAGGAAAAAGGCTTGAAAGTTAAAGGGGTAATATTTAATGGAGAGCCTAATGCAGAGTCGGAGGAGTATATCTTAAAGTATACAGGGGTCGAATTGCTAGGAAGAATAGGGAATGTGGTTGATGTAAATAAAGGTGTTGTAGAAGATTGTGCTGCCAAATTTGTAAATGTTTTATAATGGATACGTTAGAAAAAGACTTAGCTCATGTTTGGCATCCCTTTACGCAGATGCAAACGGCGGAAGATCCTATTGTTATTGAGAAAGGAGAGGGCTCTTATTTGATAGATAAGGATGGCAAGAAATATTTAGATGCTATTTCATCTTGGTGGGTAACTACACACGGGCATGCACATCCATATATAGCGGATGTTGTTTATCAGCAATTGAAAAAGTTGGAGCATACTATATTTACTGGTATTACGCACGATAAAGCGGCAGATCTTGCTGCTCGACTAATAGGATTATTACCTTCAAATCAATCAAAAATATTTTACAGTGATAATGGTTCTACTGCTGTTGAGGTCGCAATAAAAATGGCTTTTCAGTATTGGCATAATCAAGAAAAGCCTAAAACGAAAATAATTTGTTTTGATCAAGCTTATCATGGCGATACATTTGGTGCGATGTCTGTAGGTGGGAGAACTCACTTTACTGCGCCCTTTGTGCCTTTCTTGTTTGATGTAGTGCATTTGGAAGTTCCGGTTCCTGGGAGAGAGGAGGATGTTATTGAACAGTTAAGGCTTGCATTGAAAAATAATGGTATAGCGGCTTTTATTTATGAGCCTCTAATACTTGGTGCTGCAGGGATGGTAATGTATTCACCAGAGGTTCTAAATGAGCTTATGAGGCTATGTAGAGAGAAGAATGTGATTTGTATAGCCGATGAAGTATTCGTAGGTTTTGGGAGAACTGGAAAGTATTTTGCTTCTGAATATATGGCGCATCAACCAGATATCGTTTGTATGTCTAAAGGAATTACCGGAGGCACAATGGCTCTGGGAGCGACTTCATGTACAGAAGATATTTATAATATGTTTTTGTCGGATGAGAAATCTAAAGCACTGTTTCATGGCCATTCGTTTACAGGGAACCCTGTGGCGTGTGCTGCTGCCGGTGCCAGCTTAGATCTGTTTGAAAAAG
>JABSPR010000229.1 GCA_013214975.1 Flavobacteriales bacterium | reverse complement strand
TGTAAGTCTTCAAAGGAACCGAACTAGGGACAAGTAAAATTAAGTCAAATTTGAATAACCTGCATCAGGTATGTTTTTCTACGTTTTTTCATAGTTTTTTGTTTAATTATTTCTCTTTGTTTAAGTAGTTCTTTATCACGTCCAAAGTATACATCTGACGGAGTTACATTGTTGATTGATTCGTGGTATCTACGGTTATTGTAATAATCAACAAACTCTTCCAGTCGATTAATTAGATCACCTGGCATATAGTAGTTTTCTAGTTTTACTACGTTCTTCATGGATCTGTGATATCGTTCAATCTTCCCTTGAGTTTGTGGATGTAATGGTTTTCCTCTAACATGACTCATCTCTTCTTGTTCAATGTATTCCGCTAGTTCTGAGCTTATGTAGCAAGATCCATTATCGCTTAGCAATCGTGGGCGATTAGATTTATCCAGTCCTGCTTTTTCTAATGCACAATCTATAGTTCTGGTTACATCCTCTGTCTTCATATTAGAACATAGCTCCCAGTGTACTATGTAGCGACTGTAATCATCTAATATTGTTGAGAGGTAATACCATCCCCAGCCAAGTATCTTGAAGTAGGTGAAGTCCGTTTGCCACATCTGATTAGGTCGAACTGTCTTGTCTCTAAACTCACTACTGGCCTGCATTACCAAATATGCTGGTGATGTTATCAATCCCCGCTTCTTGAGTATTCTATAAACGCTACTCTCCGATATGTAATAATGTTTAGTCTCTATCATTCTGTAAGCTAATTCCCTTGGAGATAGTTCTGGTATATCGAGAGCCATTGTTACAACCTCATTGCGAACTTTGTCCGGTATTCTATTCCAGCAATTGTTATCTGCACGAGGTTTAGGAGCAAGGCCATCATAACCTTGCTCTTTATACCTGCCGTACCAATTGTAAAAGGTGCTCTTATGGATGCCTAATTCTCGTAACGTTCTATTGGGCCCTATCTCTGAGTCTTCCACGATTCGGATGATTTCATATTTCTCTGCTTGAGTAAATCGCATATACTTCTTGAATATTATTCTAGACCACTCAAGCTTTTTTTAAGCACACGATTGCTCAAGGTAAGCTCTGCTACCACCTCTTTTAAATCATGGTTCTCCTTTCGAAGATTGGTAACCTCTCCTGTATTAGCTTCTCTTCGAGTATCTCCTAAAAGGCGTCTCTTTCCTGCTTCAATGAAGTCCTTGCTCCAACGATAATACAATGCAGGAGCTATTCCTTCCATTCTACATATTTCTGATATGGACTCTTCGCCCTTTAGGCCTTCTAAGATTATTCTGATCTTCTCTTCTGAAGAAAACTTTCTACGTGTCTGACGTCGAATGTCCTTAACTACAGCTTCTGCTGACTTCTTTTTTGGTCTTCCCATTATTATACATTTAAAGGTTTTATAAAGTTCTTCAAAGCATGCTTTGAAGGTATTAATACTATCACTAAACTTTATCCCTTTATCGGTACACTTTGGTCTGACTCTTTACAGGTCTCAGTAACTTTTTATTCCGATTTCCCACTCTAAAGTCGACTACTTCTTTGGTATCTTTTCTAATTGCAT
>JABSPR010000228.1 GCA_013214975.1 Flavobacteriales bacterium | reverse complement strand
TTTTGCCCCCAGGTATATAAAAGATTTGGATCATCTGGAGTTGCCCCGGCTGTAATAACTGCTGCTCCCGGATAATCTTCCGAAGTATGGCTGGTTGCTAAAAACAAAACATCTGTTAAGTCCGCACTGCCTGTGGCATCTTGTATAGCTACCCATGAGCTAACAACACCAATACCAGTTGTGATTATTTCTCCATCTGTATTATCACCAACTCCATAAACTTTCTGATCAGTTCCTAAAGCCAATAAGCCAGGGTCATTGTTATCACCAAAAATTGCGGAAATATATGTTGGAGGAGAAGGAGCAGCTGTCATTATAGTTGCGAAATCTAAATTTTGTAACACGCCTCCATTACCTAGCTCTACATTATTTCCCCATGCATAAATGTCTCCGTTTGCAAGAAGGGCAAATGCGGCTGTTTTATTTCCTGTAACCTGGATGACTCCGGTAAGAGGATTTCCAGATGAGGTTTCCACCTGGTGCCAAATATCACCATCGGCATCATCTGTTCCATTAGGTGCAGTGACTCCTGTTGTAGCAACCCAAATCTCACCCGTAGTTAATAGCACAAAAAGCACATCAGAACTAGCGTGCATGTTAAGCACATCTCCAGGTGCAAAGGGTACACCTATCATTGCCTGAAAAGCATTTCCACCGGTAAAGTCACCATCGACTACTTCTCCAACCGCACCCCAAACGTAAAAATCATCTGTGGTAGATAAAAAACCTTGAGCACCAGCGTTACCAGAAACAGCAATGTTTATAATATCGCCGGTATAATTATACCCATTTGCTGGAATTATCTCAATTATCTCAGTTGCATCAGATCCATCAGAATCCATATCCTCACCCCAAGCAATATATCCTGAGGATACTCTAGCTAAGGTTGAATGGTAGGTAGTTATAATTTCATCGTCATCTGCAGAAAAAATTCCAGTCGAAGTAACTATGGGACATTGAGCAGATAACTGAGGTGTACCACTCAGTATTAATAGGATACTAAATAGCAATTTTATTCCATTACCTACATTCATAGGATATACTTTATATAAAAAAGTAACTTTAAATTGCATTTGACTGAAACTTAGCTATTAAATATATAAAAACCCATGCTGATTTAGGTGCTAAAAATCTATAAATTAACGGATAACAATTCATCATAACCTACACGCTTCTACGTATTAAGGTTATAAATGTTAAAAGTAAAGAGATTAGGTTTAAATAATCGAGGAATGTTTGTTATTTTTTATAAAATCGTTTCCAAAACCAACTACCATTTTTATTTCTAATAATAATGAAATTGAGCGCTTCTTTCAACCTAAATTTTTTGATGTATTGAAACTGGCTAGAATGTTGATATCACAGCCGTACACATTTATTGAAACAATCGCATTATTGTAACAATATACCTATTTTAATTTCTTAGATCTAACAGGCAATTTAAGGGTTTTGAGAGCCGCATCGCTGGCCTCTAATTCCACTAGATTTTTATGCTTTCGAAGGTCTAAACTCGACAATGGATTACTCTTCACATTTATGTACTTAAGTTTTTTATTTTGAGATAAATCTAGTGTCGAAATAAAATTTGAACCCAGGTATAATTCCGAAATATTTTTAAAGATCTCTGATTCCCTTCTTGGTGGCACGTATCGCACCAGAATATTTTTTAGCTTCCGACATCTGAATTTCCCCATCGCCGTTGGTATTAATCCCAGATTCCGTAGAATCTGCAATGAGTAATTTTTTAAAAGCTGCATCCGGAATTACTACATTCTTGGCCTTAACGGAAGAGAAAAAAAGGAAAACGGAAATGATGATAAATATAACTTTCATAATGTGAGAGTTTTAGTTTGTCGCGATTCAAAACGAACCGTTACTTATAAGACAATGAAAATCAATAATATGCTGCCTGAAATCCAGCTATAATGGCAATTCCTTTTATATTTACACCCCTTATAATCTTCAAATCTATTCAAGATGAAAAAATCTATCCTCCTTTCTTTCTTGTGTGCAGCTATAACTCTTTCCGGGTTTGCACAGACAGCTCCGTCGAACGATTTATGTGCTAATGCAATAACTGTTTCTTTAGGTACATACAATAGCACTAATGAGAATGCAACAGGAGATGATAGTCCTACTGAATGCGGATTTAGTAAACAAGGAGTTTGGCTATCCTATACAGCAACAGCAAACGAAGAAATCGAACTTAATCTTTGTAACACAGTCAGTGACATGGTGATTGAAGTATACAGTGGCACCTGTGGTGCCTTAACCTGTGTTGAAGCTTAAGATGATGATAATAATTGCGGAAGCGCAAATCCGGATATTTCTATATTGGCAACAGACGAAGAGACATACTTGATCTATGTATCTGGTTACAATCTTAATGCTCTTGGAGATTTTGAATTAGAAATTTTAGTTGATAATATATGTGATAACAATGAATCACAAAACATTGCCCCCGTAGATGCTAGCTCGGCAGATATTCTTTGGTCATCAGAAAATGCAGGGGCAACATATGAAATTGAATACGGTGTTTCTGGATTTACTCTAGGAGATGGAACAAGCATGTCAGTGTAAAGAGTCAGACCAAAGGGTACCACTAAAGGGATAAAGTTAAGTGATAGTATTAATACCTTCAAAGCATGCTTTGAGGAACTTTAAAAACCTTTAAATGTATAATAATGGGAAGACCAAAAAAGAAGTCAGCAGAAGCTGTAGTTAAGGACATTCGACGTCAAACACGTAGAAAGTTCTCATCAGAAGAGAAGATCAGAATAATTTTAGAAGGCCTAAAGGGTGAAAAATCTATATCGGAAATATG
>JABSPR010000227.1 GCA_013214975.1 Flavobacteriales bacterium | reverse complement strand
GGAGGTACCGAAATTGGTTTCCATGCGCACGATGCGATTCGAATGGCTGCACAAACTGCTAAAGGATCGGCTGGTTTGTTATTGAAGAGAGGAAACCACCCAGAGACTGAGATCGACAATGTAACATCTCCAAAAGGATGCACAATCGCTGGTCTTAATCAAATGGAACATCAAGGGTTTAGCTCTGCAATTATTAAAGGTATTATTACTTCGTACGAAAAAGCAGACAATCTGTATTCCGACGACTAATTAGAGATTTAAACTATGACCGATATCCAAAAGAAGAAAATTCATTACGAAGTCGGTGAAAGTTTAAGTAGATACCTTTCGAGCTATTCTCGATCTTTTTCTATCCCCATTCGTTACCAAGATTTACTTCGGTATGAGAATTCTATGCCATTTATCAACGATAAAGGTGCTGATACGTTGTGGGAATCTGTGATGTATTCGCATAGCGAAATGGTGGAGATAAATACAGGATTAACTAGAATATACGCTCTACTACAAACAGGGGGTGACACATCTGTTATCGAACATTTGTCTATCGATCGAATTGACTATTGCACTTTTGGAAACTCAAACCCTTTCCGAATACGTGTAATCAATAATATCAACGACAACTACGATTACTTCTATATAAAGAAGGCAGACGCCTCTCGGATATACGGGTCGGAGATTGAACACATACTATCACCTAACCGAATAAACTACATTGTAGACGGTAGTACGTTAGTAGAAGAGCACATTCCAGGCATACCAGGAGATCAGTTCGTGGAAGATTACATGAAAGAAAGGAGCATCAACGAAATTCGTGTAGCGAAAGAATTTATTAAATTCAACGAACGTTGCTTTGTCTGCTTGCTTGGAGATATGAGGTCTTATAATTTCGTCATTGATATGACACCAGATTTCGATGCTGTTCAGTACAGAATTCGCTCAATAGATTTTGATCAAGAATGTTATGAAGGAAAGAAAAACATGTACTTACCTCAATTCTTTAAAGAGAACAAAGCATACGTAGATCTTTGCATCAACCATACTACAAAAGAGACTGTTGTTCAATACCAAAAAGAAGAACGTGCACTAATTGCAAAAAGATTATTTGCAGGTAGACATCGTATAACTGACTTAATGAAAGTTCTGACGCAAGATGTAATTTCATCACCAGAAAAAGTTGTGCAATTAAAAACGGAGCTCGCCGATCATTACAAAGAGAAAGGGTTTCTAGCTTGCGACAATATGGGATCTATACTTAAGCTAAGTCTGCAGATCGCCGATCAAGAATCGGTTTTATAATCCTTTTATGGTCGCGTTTATTTTTCCTGACTGAAGGATTCCGAAAATTTTATCCATTACTTTTTGAACTTGCTCGTCTGTTAAAGTTTGTTTCTCATCTTGGAATTTAAATCGAAGTCCGCAAGATTTATTACCCGACGAATCTTTTTTATCGATATACAAATCGAACAAAGTAATGTCTTTCAATATTTTATTATCAGATGCGAGGCAAGCTTTCCTTAAATCGGCAAAAGTGATATTAGGCGAAATAACAATAGCCAAATCTCGCTGTACTCCAGGGAACTTAGGCACTTGTTTATACTTAATCGATTTAGCCGCCGATGCTTTTAAAAGATTTGTCCAATTAATCGTACATCCAATTACATTTTGGCTAATTCCGAATTCTTTTAAAACAGATTCATTTACTCTTCCTATCGAAGCCAATGTTGTATCTCTTTCAAGAAGCTCTACTCCTCCTGCGAAAAGACTGGAATTACATTCTTGCATCATTAAATCCTCTATTTGAAATCCTAGCTTAGTAAATAGGCCACTAACAATTCCTTTTAGAAAGAAATAATCTACAGGCGTTTTACTAGCATTCCAAGATGGTGTTACCGTATTTCCAGTGGATAGTAGTAACAAGTGTCTTTCCTCTTTGTATTTCTCACCCTCTTTTTGATAAACAGATCCAAACTCATAGAGCTTAAGGCTATCGTATTTTCGATTAACATTGTAAGCCACTGCTTCCAATCCTCCGAACACTAATGTTTTTCTTAAGACATTTAGATCCGAGCTCAACGGATTCAACATTTCTACATTCTCGTTTGCATTAAAACCTGCTTTATTTGAGTAATAGTCCGCTTTAGTAAGGGAATTAGACATGATCTCTTTGAAACCATTCCCACCCAACATATCTGAAATCTCATCTTGAATTTTCTCTTGAATGGAAGCATCGCTTACAACAAGACTAGAGTTCATCTTCGCTGGATCTTCTATGTTGTTATATCCATAGATTCTTAACACCTCTTCAATCAGATCTACTTCTCTAATTACATCTGCCCTTAAAGGTGGTACTGATAAACTTAATCCTTCTTCTGTCTCTGAAGTAATAACTATTTCAAGGGATCTGAAAATTTTCTTTATCGTTTCTCTTTCAATAGACTTTCCAATAAGACGATCACAGTTTTTATAGGAAAATTCTATTTCGAAATCAGAAATGGGATTTGGATAAATATCTACTATCTCCGAAGACACTTTACCTCCACATATTTCCGTTATTAATATCGCTGCTCTTTTTAAAGCAAACAAAGTAATGTTGGGATCGGCTCCTCTCTCAAATCGAAACGATGCATCAGTATTTAATCCATGACGTTTAGCCGTTTTACGAACGGATACTGGGTTAAAATAAGCGCTCTCTAAAAAGATAGAAGTTGTAGAATCGGATACGCCAGACTCCGATCCACCGAAAACACCGGCGATACACATCGGAGCGAGAACGTTACAGATCATTAAATCCGCAGGGGTAATTTTTCTTTCAACCCCATCTAGAGTTTCGAATTTGACCTCCGAATCAAATTTTTTCACAACTACCTTTCCTCCTTCAATCTTGCTATAATCAAATGCATGAAGCGGTTGCCCTGTTTCGTGCAGAACAAAATTGGTAATATCAACGACATTATTAATTGGCTTTAAACCGATAGTAAGGAGTCTTGTTTTTAGCCAAGACGGGGATTCCTCTATCTTAATATCCGAAATTGTTACTCCAGAATAACGTGGACATGCATTATTGTCTTCCACTGTAACTTCTACAGGCAAACTATTGTCAGTCACTTTAAATGCTTCCACAGAAGGAAGAACTAACTCCACCTCTTTCTCTAATGAAATAGCAGCAATTAAATCTCTTGCTACCCCTATATGAGATGTTGCATCAGATCTATTTGGTGTTAAGCCTATTTCGAGAGATCCTCCACCAGTTGAACTATTAACTATTTCTTTAACTGAAGTTCCAGTTGCGATCGACGAATCAAGAACCATGATTCCACTGTTATCCGTTCCTATTCCTAACTCAACTTCCGAACATAACATTCCAAACGATTCTTCTCCTCTAATCTTTGATTTCTTAATCTTTAGGGAATCGCCTTTATCATTATTAAAAACAGTACCAACTTGCGCTAGAACAACTTTCTGCCCTGCATCAACATTTGGGGCTCCACACACAATTGCAATGTCATCGCCATTACCAATGGCAACTTTAAGGCAAGAGAGTCTGTCTGCATTAGGATGTTGATCTTTAGAAAGAACTTCACCAACTATCAAGGTATCCCAGTTTTCGGGACCGCTAATTCCTTCGTCTATCGACTCTACTTCTAGGCCCGTGTCCGTCAGGATTCTTGCAGCCTCGTTTATATCAATGTCGAAATTGATATACTCTTTTAACCAATCAAAAGAAATCTTCATATTGTACTGAAATCAGAATGCTAAATTAGTTATTCAATATCAGGATTACCAATGGCAAGAGGACTCTTTATGATATTCTAGACCACCCTCTTTTACCCTTTGCAAGCACGTTAAATTCATTGGCAATAACTGCATTTTCCGCTTTTCTAAAATCAGGATCTTCTTCTAATAGTTTAAAGGCACTGTCTCTCGCCATTTGAAGAATCTGAACGTCTTTACCAAGGTCGGCAATTTTAAAATCCATAATACCACTTTGCTGAGTTCCCATAATATCACCGGGACCACGAAGCTTTAAATCCACTTCGGCTATTTCAAAACCATCGTTTGAGTTAACCATTGTTTTCATTCGGAGCTTTCCATCTGCACTTACAGCCGGCCCTGTTATCAGTACGCAGTAAGACTGATCGGCTCCACGACCAACTCTTCCTCTCAATTGATGTAATTGAGGAAGTCCAAACCGCTCTGCACTTTCAATTATCATTACCGACGCGTTTGGCACGTTTATTCCCACTTCAATCACGGTAGTACCAACCAAAATCTGAGTTTCTCCTTTGATAAACCGGTTCATTTCAAACTCCTTATCAGCAGCTTTCATTTGTCCATGTACAATGCTAATCTGGTATTCAGGAATGGGAAATGCTCTTGAAACGCTCTCATAGCCATCCATCAAATCTTTATAATCCATTTTCTCAGATTCCTTAATCAAGGGATAAACTAGATATATCTGACGTCCTTTCTTGATCTCTTCTTTCATGAAACCAAAAATATTCAGACGAGCAGAATCGTATCGATGAATCGTTTTTATAGGTTTTCTTCCTGGAGGGAGCTCGTCAATCACAGATATATCAAGATCTCCATAAAAACTCATGGCAAGCGTTCTTGGGATAGGGGTTGCTGTCATTACAAGAACATGGGGAATACCATTTTTATTTTTTTTCCAAAGTTTCGCACGCTGTGCAACGCCAAAGCGATGCTGTTCATCTATGACAATAAGACCCAAGTTTTGAAATTCAACTTTATCTTCGATAAGGGCGTGTGTCCCTATTAACAGATTAATTTTGCCATTCATTAACTCCTCATGAATCACTCTTCTTTCTGCAACTTTAGATGACCCAGAAAGCAAAGCCGCCTTAAGACCAATCTTAGAGAATATTTCGTCAATTGCTTTAAAATGTTGAATTGCAAGGATTTCTGTAGGAGCCATCAATGCACCCTGATAGCCATTATCGATTGCAAGCAAGAGTATCAATACCGCCACTATCGTTTTACCACTGCCAACATCTCCTTGAAGTAACCTATTCATTTGCACACCTTGAGCAAGGTCGGTACGAATTTCTTTTACTACTCTTTTTTGGGCATTCGTTAATTCAAATTCTAGATGGTGCTTATAAAAAAGATTAAAGTATTCACCCACATCCGGAAATTTAAACCCTTTCAGTTTGTTAATTCTACTGATCTTCGAACGAATCAATTGAAGCTGAACAAAGAACAATTCTTCGAACTTCAATCGAAATTCTGCCTTATTGAGTAAATCGATACTTCCGGGAAAATGAATATTCTTTATTGCATCTTGCTTGGATAACATGTCTAACTCCGCAATCATACTTACTGATAATGTCTCTTTATACTGAGCTATAATCTGTGGAATCAAAATCTTTTGAAGATTCCATATCCCCTTACTGTTTAATCCAGTGGATGACAATCTTTCGGTAGATGAGTAAACAGCTTGTAGCTGAGAACTAGCAGCTTGTTGTCCGGTTTGTACTAAGTCCAAATCGGGGTGTACAATATTAACTCGACCTTGGTAAATATTCGGTTTCCCAAACATTACATATTCTACATTTTTCTTAAGATTTGTTGATATCCAATCAACTCCTTTAAACCAAACCAATTCTAACGAACCGGTTTCATCTGAAAAGATGGCAGACAATCTTTTACCTCTATTCTTTCCAATAACTTTTATAGATGTAATTCGACCTAATACTTGGACGTACGCTGCATCCGAATTAACCTGACTAACCTTATAAAACTTTGATCTATCGACGTAACGAAACGGATAATAAGTAGCCAGGTCACCAAATTTTTTCAACCCAAGTTCCTTTTTAAGCAACTCCGATTTCCGGGGACCGACTCCCTTTAAGAATTCAATAGGTGTTTCGAATATATTACTAGACATTAGGCATTAACTCGTGATGAATTAGATGTTGTTTTGGCCTAGCAATACTACGGGATTCTCGAGTAAGTTTTTTATTTTATTTAAAAAAACCGAACCTGTTACACCGTCTATAACTCGATGATCGCATGACAATGTAAGTTTCATAACATGGCCAGGAACTACTTGCCCATCTCGAACAACAGGAACTTCATTTACGCCTCCAACGGCCAGTATTGCAGCATCTGGCGTATTGATAATTGCCGTAAACTCCTCTATACCAAGCATTCCCAGGTTAGAAATTGTAAATGTATTCCCCTCCCACTCTTGTGGTTGCAATTTTTTTTCTTTGGCTTTCCCTGCCAACTCTCTTACCTCAGATGATATCTGTGTTAATGTTTTCCCATCAGCAAACCGAACAACTGGAACAAGTAACCCATCTTCAACAGCAACAGCAACACCGATGTGAATGTGATCATTAAATCGAATAATATCTCCCAACCAAGAGGAATTTACCGCAGGGTGTTCTCTTAAAGCAATCGCTGATGCTTTTATTACTAAATCGTTAATAGAAACTTTTACGTCCAATAATTTCTTGATTGCTTTTCGAGCGTCTATTACCTTATCCATTTCCACCTTTACAGTAAGGTAAAAATGAGGGGCGGTGAACTTGCTATCAGCCAGTCGAGATGCGATTACTCTACGCATTTGCGAAACAGGCTCATCCCGAAAAGATTCTGTACCTACAAAAGTTGGAGTAGAAATAGAACCTCCCCCTTTGTAATTATCAATGTCAGACTTAACGATACGTCCTCCAGAACCTGTTCCTTTAACGGTTCGTAAGTCAATATTTTTATCGCTTGCTAACTTCTTTGCTAATGGAGAGGCCTTAATTCGAGAGTTATCCGTAACTAATGAAACAGACTCAACAATTGCCGGGCTACTTACTACTTCTTTGACAGGTTCTTCTATAACCTTTTCAGGTTCAACTTTTTCTTTGATTACTTCTTCGGCAACCTCAGCAGGTTTAGAGTGCTCATCAATAATGGCTTGTATGTCTTCTCCTTTATCTCCAATAATTGCCAATATTGCATTGACCTCTGCTTTAGCACCTTTTTCAACTCCAATGTAAAGCAAAATACCATCATAGAAGGATTCAAATTCCATGGTGGCTTTATCCGTTTCTATTTCTACTAAGATATCCCCAGACTTTACTTCATCTCCAATTTTCTTGATCCATTCCGCAACCACACCTTCGGTCATAGTGTCGCTTAATTTGGGCATTAATACTACTTCGGCCATCTTATTGGAATCTCATTAACTTGTTATAAACGGATAATTCTCTCCACGATATACATCTTCGAATAACTCTTTCGCGTCAGGAAAAGGAGATTCTTCTGCAAATTGAACAGCATCTTTTACTTCTTTAGCAACCCTTTCTTTAATAGCTTCTATGTCTTTAGTAGTGGCATATTTCTTTTTAACTATGGTCTCCAATACCTGCTCTATTGGATCCTGAGCTTTGTAAGACTCTACTTCTTCTTTCGTTCTATACTTAGCTGGGTCTGACATTGAATGCCCTTTAAATCGATACGTATTGATTTCAATTAACGTAGGTCCCTCTCCTTTTCTTGCCCTCGTAGTCGCCTCACTTATTCCGTCATGCACATCCTCGCACCTCATTCCATCTATTGCATAGCTTGGCATTTCATACGCATGTCCAAGCTTATACAATTCTGTTACGTTAGATGTTCTCTCGACCGATGTCCCCATCGCGTAATGATTATTTTCTATGATAAAGATTACCGGAAGCTTCCAGTTCATGGCCATGTTGAGAGTCTCATGAAAAGAGCCCTGCCTAGTTGCACCATCACCCATATAGCATAGTGTT
>JABSPR010000226.1 GCA_013214975.1 Flavobacteriales bacterium | reverse complement strand
GGAGATTTTATGGGGAAGATTACTACTCTAGTATTTATAATATTTACGTTTTTTAGTTGCACTGAAAATCAGATTTCTAAGGATAAGTTGGGTGATGAATATGTACTTCACAATCTAAATAAGTATATTGGAGAATCAGATGAAATAGCCGATAAAAGAGCTGTTATTGGAGGTAGTATTAAAACTTGGGGTAGTGCATTCCCTAAAACATTGAATGCTTGGCTAAATGGAACTCACTTTTCTTCGGTTCTAATGGGTTTGATGTTTGAGCCGCTTTTTACTCTTCATAGCACTCAAAATAAAGTCATTGGCAATCTTGCTGAAAGCTGGATAGTTTCTAAAGATAAAAAAACTTATACCTTTAAAATTAGAGATTTTGCTAAATGGAGTGATGGGACTGATATAACGAGTGAGGATTTTCAATTTTATTACGATGTGATTATGAATCCTACAAACCTAACGCCAGTATCTAAAATAGGGCTTAAAAGATTTAATCGTCCAGTAATAATAAATAAAAAGTCTTTTTCGATAAAGGCCAAAGATTCACATTGGCAAAATTTTTATGAAGCCGGTGGATTAGTTCCGTTTCCTAAGCATGTTTGGAGTAATGTTAATTTCAATAAAATTAATTTTGAATTTCCAGTTACTTGTGGCCCTTACTATATAAAAGAATTGAAAAAAAATAGATATTTATATTTGGAAAAAATGACTAATTGGTGGGGTGAAAAATTAGCCTATAATCGTTATAAATTTAATTTAAAATCTATTAAGTACAAATTCATGAATGACCGGAATAAAGCTTTAGAGGCACTTAAGAAGGGAGATTTTGATGTGTATTCCATTTATACTTCTTCACTTTGGGTAAAGCAAACTCATTTTAAAGCTGTCAATAAAGGTTGGGTATCGAGAGAGAGAATATTTAATAAAGAGCCTATTGGATTTCAAGGATTTGCAGTCAATTTAAGGAAGAAAAGATTTCAAGATAAAAGAGTTCGAATCGCTCTATCAAAATTGTTAGACAGACGGACAATGAATAAAAAATTAATGTACGATCAGTACTTTTTGTTAAATTGTTATTATCCAGATCTATATAAAAATAATATTAATCCTAAAGTAACTTTAGTTGAGTTTGATCCAGATGGTGCTAGAAAACTTTTTAAAGAAGCAGGGTGGTTGGTGAACGATAAAGGACATTTAGAAAAGAATGGAGAAATTTTTAAAATAAAAATAATGGCCTTTGATCCAGATGTTATTGCCAGACACCTTAATATTTATTCTCAAGCATTAAAAAAAGTAGGTATCGTTGTAGATATTCAACAGTTGAGTATGGCGACTATTCGTAAAAAAATTGATAAGAGGGATTTTGATCTACATTGGTCAGCATGGGGTGCGGGACGCTTGAAAAACCCAGAATCATTATGGTTTTCTGAATATGCAGATAAAGAATCCAGTTATAATATATCTGGTATAAAAAATAAAAAGATAGATGCTTTAATCGAAAAACAAAAGACGATTATGGATATTGAAAAACGCAATAAAATTTTAAGAGAAATAGATACAATATTGGCAGAAGAGATACCATATATATTACTTTGGCAAAATGATAATCATCGCCTTTTAAGTTGGAATAAATACGGCCGGCCAAAATATGTTTTTGATAAATATGGTAGCGAAGCATCTATCATCACTTATTGGTGGCAAGATGCAGCTAAATTAAAATTATTAAATCAAAACAGAAAGGAAAACCTTTCCGTTAGTATGAGGGATGTTGATATTCATTATCAGCCATGAAAAGATATTTATTAAAGAGATTATTATTAATTGTACCTACTTTATTTGGAATAACTCTAGTTTGCTTTGGGTTATTTCAAATAGTCCCTGGGGGCCCGGTAGAGGAATATTTGGTCAAGGTAAGACAGGCTAGTGTTGCCAGCGGTGGAGACACTAGTAGAGCATTAGACACTGATGAAATTGAGAATATAAAAAAATATTTTGGATTTGATAAACCGGTTCATATAAGATATTTATTATGGGTCAAAAATGTACTTACTTTAGATCTCGGAGAATCATATTCTCATAATGAACCTGTGTGGGATGTCATTGTTAGCAAATTTCCTATTTCAATATTTTTTGGTTTAACTTCATTTATTTTGTCCTATTTAATTTGTATTCCTTTAGGACTATATAAAGCAATATACAATTTGACAAGATTTGATAAATGGAGTTCTATTTTTATTTTTTCGGGCTATGTCATTCCAGGTTACGCTTTGGGAACCTTGCTTATCATATTATTTTGTGGTGGAACCTTTTTAGATATATTCCCATTGTCAAACATAATTTCTGATAATTTTGAGTCTTTAAGTGTTACTGGAAAAATTACCGACTTTTTGCACCATATGATACTTCCGATGATTTGTTATATGGCGGGTGAGTTTGCCTTTTTAACTATGCTTTTTAAAAATAGTTTGCTAGAAGAAATAAATAAAGACTATATTAGGACTGCTATTTTAAAAGGTTCTACATTAAATAAAGCAATATGGAAACACGCATTTAGAAATGGGTTAATTCCCATTGCTACGAGAATAGGAGAGATATTTACTGTAATGTTTGCTGGTGCTTTACTTATTGAAAAAGTTTTTGATATCGATGGTATGGGCCTACTCTCGTATAACGCAATTCTGGCGAGAGATTATAATTTGGTGATGGGAATAATTTTTCTTTCGAGTATTATGACATTACTAGGACGGTTGTTTGCAGATGTGATGTATGTGGTAGTGGATCCAAGAATTGATTTTAAATAAAATTATAATTTTTTCCGAGAGCACAATTAATAGGTGGATTTCATTTAAAAAAATAAAGCGCTCTTATTATTCTTTTTTGATTCTATCGATTGCTTATCTCCTTTCATTGTTTAGTCATTTCATTGCAATTGATAAACCTTTAATAATGAAATATAATGTAAACTATTATTTTCCTTCGGTTTTTTTTTATCAAGATTTAGAATTTGGAGGTGATTATAAAACCGAAGCGGATTATACATCAATGATTTATGAAGGTTTTTTTAAAAATGAATCAAATTGGTGTATACAGCCAATTATACCTCACGATCCTTTGCATTCTTATTTAGAATCTAAAGGTGTACCTCCTCATGCGCCCTCCTTAGTCCATTGGGTGGGTACGGATATAAGTGGAAGAGATATTTTATCTCGGTTAATTCATGGATTTAGGATATGTATGTCATTTGCTATATCTCTTACAATTATTTCCACAATAATCGGGATAATTATAGGGGGGGTTCAAGGGTATTTTGCTGGAAGGGTAGATATTTATATACAAAGGGCTATAGAAATTTGGTCTACACTACCTTTTTTATATATTGTTATTTTAATAGGTTCTATTTATGGAAGAAGTTTTACTATGCTCATTATAGTAATGAGTTTGTTTCAATGGATCGGCTTATCATATTATATGAGAGGGGAATTTTTAAAAATTAAGAATTATACCTATATAAAAGCAGCAAAGTCTTTAGGCTTATCCAATATTAATATCTTTTTTTCAGAAATATTACCAAACGCTATTACTCCTGTGATCACGATAGCGCCTTTTTCATTAATTGGAAGTATAGGAGCTTTAACTGCATTGGACTTTTTGGGATTTGGTCTCCAACCTCCAACACCCTCCTGGGGTGAACTATTAAGTCAAGGTTTACAAAGTTTGTATGCCCCTTGGATTACAATTTCTGCGGTGACTGCATTATTTATTACTTTGTTATTAGCAACATTCATAGGAGAGGGCGTGAGGGAAGCCTTTGATCCTAAAGGGAATAGAGCACATGACTAATATTATTTTAGATTATAGAAAGGTATCTATTGGCCTTAAAAAAGGGGATGAAGATATTTTACTCACTTCTGATGTAAGTATCCAAGTTAAAACACGAGAACTATTTTCTTTGGTGGGTGAATCTGGATCGGGAAAAGGTATTAGTTCTTTTGCTATCTTTGATATGTTTCCTCAGCCGGGCGGGTATCTCAAGAATGGTGAAATTTATTTTGAGGGTGTAGATCTTTTAAAAATTACTGAGCAAGAGAAAAGTAAAATTAGGGGTAATGAAATAAGTATGATATTCCAAGAACCGGGGTCTGCTCTTAATCCCTTAATGAAAGTTAAAAAGCAACTAGCAGAAGTTTTTTCCTATCATTCCTTTGATGGAAATGTAAATACCGGTATATATGAGGTGATGGGTAAGGTTGGATTTACTGATGTTGAACGAATATTAAATGCCTACCCACATGAACTTTCAGGTGGGATGCAACAAAGGGTCATGATTGCAATGGCGATCTTGTTAAAACCAAAACTTTTGATAGCCGATGAACCCACAACAGCATTAGATGTAACTATTCAGGCTCAAGTAATGGATTTACTTTTAGAAATTCAAGAAGAAATGGGAATGTCAATTATTTTTATATCTCACAATTTGGCTCTAGTTTCTCAATATGCGGATCATATGGCCATAATGTGTAAGGGTGAAATTGTGGAAACCCATGATATGAAAAATGATTTATCAGGTTTAAAACATTCTTATAGTCGACAGTTAATTGAAGCTGTTCCAAAATTATAATGAAAACTTTATTAAGTTGTAAATCTTTAAAAACTTGGTTCCCGCTGAAGAAAAAATTATTTTCTAAGGAGACCTCTTTTGTAAAGGCAGTAGATGGAGTAGATTTAGAACTACAAGAAGGAAAGATTATTTCTCTTGTGGGTGAATCTGGATCGGGAAAGAGTACTTTGGGATACAATCTGTTAGGACTAGTACCCATAACTTCTGGTGAATTATATTTAAATGGCAAACAAATTGATATTAAAAATATGAATGCTTGGGATAAATATCGAAAAGATTATCAAATCATTTATCAAGAGTCTTATTCTTCCCTTAATCCAAAAAATACAATTTATGAAATTATTTCTAAACCTCTTTTGAGGCATGACGTAGTAGATAAAAAAAATCTAGAATTTAAAGTCATTGAATTATTAGAGAAAGTTGGACTAAATGCGGATCATTTGTCGCGTTATCCCCATGCCTTTTCTGGTGGTCAAAGACAAAGAATAAATATTGCTAGAACTTTAGGTTTAAGTCCTAAACTAATTAT
>JABSPR010000225.1 GCA_013214975.1 Flavobacteriales bacterium | reverse complement strand
CATTTTCATCATCACCGGCAACATCGCTTCTATCTCATGCTTTCTGCTCCCAGGAATTAGTGCTATAACTTTTTCATCAATGCTGATACCATGCTTTGACCTAAAGTCACTTCTTTTTCTTTGCTCTATTACATCCAATAATGGGTGTCCTACATATTCAACGTTATAATTTAACTTTTGAAAGAAAGCTTCTTCAAAAGGTAAAATAACATACATCTTGTCTACAAATTTCTTTATTTGCTCTACTCTAGACTCCTTCCAAGCCCACACTTGTGGACTTATATAATAACATACTTTGAACCCTGAGGTTTTAGCAAAACGAGCAATTCGTAGATTAAATCCGGGGTAATCAACAAGAATTAGAACATCTGGATTAAATTGAGTTATATCCTTTTTACAGAGTGAAATGTTTTTAAGAATGGTTCTTAGATTGGCTAATACCACAAGAAAGCCCATGAATGCAAGCTCTCTATAATGCTTTACCAAAAGGCCTCCCTGCTCTTGCATTAAATCGCCACCCCAAAATCGGAACTCAGCATTAGAGTCTTTACGCTTTATCTCCCTCATCATATTTGATGCATGAAGATCTCCAGACGCTTCTCCTGCTATGATGTAATACTTCATAAATACTTGAAGTACATTATTATTGTTCCAAAAACGAACATGGAACTAACTACTCCTTTACTGGCTCTATCTGCTTCTAACCAAAAATACAAGAAGAATACTCCTAGATTACCCACAGTTGCAACACTAATCAATTTTGATTCTAAGCTACTTGCAGACATTCTATCCCAAAAATAACTGAACGATACCCCGCCATACGACACTTTATAATAGATTAGAATTATAATTAGCGGTGTAACCATTCCACTTAAAAGACCGATCCAGAATTTATCGTAGTTCTTAATCATTCCATTTAGATAATTGGGTTACCATATTGTGATCCGTAAAATCATATTGTACAGGTACTACCGATACATAATTTTGAGATAATGCATAGTCGTCTCCTTTATCATCAGAGATGTCTGGTTCAAACCATCCACCGAGCATAAAATCGGTATTTCCTTCTTTGTTTTCTTTCTTATCGAATTCTTCATGCCATACCCCGCAAGATTGCCTACATATTTTAACCCCTTTAATCTCATTCAAAGCAGCCTTTGGAACATTAACATTTAGACAGATTGTTTTATCCCAACTACCATTTAACACCTTATCTACAAGTAATTCGGTATAATGAACACATGCCGTAAAGTCGGCATCCAAAGAATTATCTTGGAGAGATATACCCAAAGAAGGAATCCCAGAAACAGAACCTTCTATTGCTGCGGCCATTGTACCAGAATAAATAACATTCGTGGAAGAATTTGAACCATGATTAATTCCACTTACAACTAGATCTGGCTTTCTTTCGACCAACTCGGACAAAGCAAGTTTCACACAATCTACTGGTGTTCCTTTACAACTATATTCCTTATAACTCTCCGTTTTTTCAATTTCTTGATACGTAATTGGTATTAGCGTTGTAATTGCATGCGACATGGCAGATTGATGCGTTAAAGGAGCTACGACAATTACATCCCCTTTTTTCTTTAGCAAATCAATCAATGTACGAATTCCAGGTGAATCATACCCGTCATCGTTCGTAATAAGAATAAGTGGTTTCAATAGGTACTTATTTTGGGTGAGAAAATAAGCATAAAATTAAGGAGTTTTTATCTCCCAACTACATGCCTAATTTTTGCTTCCAATTAGTGCCGTAGATATCCTCTACTAAAAATGAAGCTCTACGAGTTGCAGATGGATTCCCTACAAGGTCATCTTCGTGCATCGCAGATTTAACTAGCATTCGGGCCTTACTTTTATCTACACTAATATATCCTGGAACGCCTACATAATACCAGTGACTTAAAAGTATTTCTGCTGTAGACTGACCGTTAAACGCAGCTTTCTTCATATAATGAACAGCCGATTTAACATCATTATCCCGTCCATATTTAGAATATCTAGCTGTTCCATTTGTATGGTTGGTTAGCTTACCTGTTTTAAATAAATATCCTAATTCTGTTGCAGCACCATAGTCCCCTAACAAATACGCCCTTTCTAAATACTCGATTGTTTCAAAAATATTACCTATTTCGTATAGATGATAAGCCATGCAAACCATAGCATGTGAAGAGTTTTTCTCGATAGCCTTATTTAAGTATCGTTCACCTTTAACAGCATCCCTATTAAGCATGGAAAAACCTGTTTTCGTAAGCTCACAACCAAAATATGCGATTGCTTCAACATAGCCCATATCTGCAGAGTGCTTTATTTTATTAAAGTGGGCTTGGTAATTCGCTTCTTGACCAATTTCTATTGCATTAAGCTTATCCGTTGCATCATCGAATAATCTTTCCGCATAATCCATATCCTCTTGCGCAAGCAACGATGAGCTCGTTAGAATCGCAAATGAGAAAAAACAGAATTTAAATATTTTATTTCTAAGCATAATTTTATTCAGGCGTTTAGAACATTCTTGTTTGGTGCGGCAATGATACTAATTTTCTCTCAAACAGAACTGGCTTTTTATCAGAATTAACCGCATCTAGAAGGGATTTATGTTATAAATTTACTGCTCAAACTTAGCATCAAGAACATGAGACTAATAACTGTGCCAAAAAGTATTTATTGCTTACTAATTAGCTTTAGTATTTCAGCTTCTATTTATGCGCAGGTTCCGAGTGAACGTGTAAAGGTTATCTCCTCTATAGAAGAAGCCAAAGTGTTTCTTGAGGGTGTTAGTATTACAAGAACAGCAAAACTCACTTTACACGCTGGTGACAATCGATTACTCCTTCCTGGGTTAGCCTCTAATATAGATCCCAGTACTATTCAAGTTGGAGGTGTGGGTGACTTCACAATCCTTTCTGTTGGCCTTACAAACAACTACATGAACCAGACTTGGGAGTCTAATAGAGTTAAAGACATAAAAGATTCACTGAGATCATTAAAATTACAACTTGGTATAAATATCGGATTGAAAGATGTATTGGAAGATGAGAAAGACATGATACTCACAAACAAATCTATTGGAAGCGAACAACTAGGCGTTGATATTGAAGCATTAGAAGATGCATCTGATTTCTTTAGAGATAGATTACTCAACATTAAAAGAGAAGAACTATTAGCCAATAATAAAATTGAAGTGTTAAGTGAGCAAGTAAAAAGAATAGAACTTACGCTTGAGAATGCACAAAAAGAAGATCTACGAGGTTCTGGCGAAATATTTCTGAATATTCGATCTAAAACCGTTCAAGCCGGCATGAAGATCACATTCTCTTATTATACAACGGATGCTTATTGGGTTCCTACGTACGACATAAGAGCTAAAACTAACGAAACAGTTATTCTTGATTTTAAAGGAAACGTGACTCAGAATACTGGCGTTAACTGGAAAGATGTTAAAATCGTTCTATCGACAGCCAACCCCAGCCTTAATGGAGATAAGCCAGAACTATATCCTTGGAGATTGAAGTTCACTAAGCCTAGAATGCAAGCAATGGCAAAAGCTGGAAGTGCGATATCCTCTTCATCAACTAAATTGAAAAGGGACGTAAGTACATCAGCCAACCATACATCAAAAAGCATTGAACTTACGAACGTTACTTACCGAATCCACCTACCATATAGCATAGCTTCAAATAACACAAGGCACTCTATTGATATACAAAGTAATAACGTACGATCATCTTACAAAAACTATTGTGTACCTAAAATCAACGAAGATGTTTATTTGATGGCTCAAATAACAAGATGGGAACAGTATAATTTATTGTCTGGCGACGCCAACATATTTCTTGACGGAACCTACGTAGGAAAAACTTTCATCAATACAACCGCAACTAACGACACTTTGGATATCTCTTTAGGAAGGGACAAGCAAGTTGTTGTAAGAAGAAAGAAACTTACCGAGTTCTCAAAGAACAAAGTAGTTGGGCCTAACAAGGAACTCACTAATACATATGAGATTCTTGTTAAGAATAACAAGTCAGGAAAGCTCAACCTTGAGTTGTATGATCAGATACCTCTTTCTACAAGCGGAGAAATATCTGTAATTGCGTTAGAGATATCAAAAGGGCTACATACCCCTAAAACAGGTGAAGTTTTATGGAATCTTAAGCTAGGAAGCGGAGAGCAAAAGAAATTAAAGATTTCTT